>DAIQNC010000053.1:0-11383 GCA_036788655.1 Ktedonobacteraceae bacterium | reverse complement strand
GACAGTGTTGATATATATAATTATACGTTGAATACAGAAGGAAGTAACGGTGAAATAATTTTTATGGTGGCGACCTGTTTGCTTCAAGCACGAAATAATCACGGCTATATGGTATACTAGTATAGAAGGGTTTAGAGTTTCCTGTTCATTTGTGACGACTCGTCTATCCTTTAGAACCTGTGCCTATCCTTGAGAGAAGGAGCATTGCATGACCGCCCCCTTTGGTGTTCCTCAGATTGTCGAGTACCTGACGCGCATGAACTTGAAAATTGCGCGAGTTGACCACGAACGTGAAGTTGTAGAATTGGCCTTTCATGGCGAGCATGGACAATGGCGTATGATTCTTGGGCTACAACAGAGCGGGGAGACACGCAAACTGCTTCTGATTGTGCCACACGCAGGGACGATCACATCGAAGCGTCGATTGGAATGTCTTGAGGCGTTGATGTGCGTCAACTACCGTATCGCGCTCGGCAAGTTCGGACTCGACATGGATGATGGCGAGGTGCGGCTGGAAGAGGCTATCGGCATAGGCACACAAGGCATCTCCTATGAGCAGTTTTACCTCGTGTTTCATGCACTTATGCAAACAATGGCAATGTACCACGCGCTGCTTCCACGCATTGTCTATGGCAACTTCGAGGTAAAGGCGGCAATAGAGGCGTGTGAGCAGGAGTTTCTCAAGTCGCTTGAGTCGAGCAAAAAATCTGATATCGTTTCTTCCTCACAGGCGGCTCCCGAACCGCAAGACACGGAAAACACCGAACTTGATCTCAACGATATTATGGCTGAGGTCACACGCATTTTCGAGGAACGTAAAGATTAGCGCAAGAATTAGTGCGGATGCTTGCTTTGCGAGTAGTGACCGTTCTGTTTGGCGCGTGTCTGCGGCTCAGAAGATGGCGTGTCTTGTGCGCCTCCTGCATCCTCGCCAGAAAGAGGTTCATCACTATCTGTGGATGTCGTGTTGAGCGTGACCCATTGATTCGGTGACGAAGAAGGTGTGTTTCGTGTACGCGAGTGACGATGCAGACGTTGCATACGGCTGTACCTTCTGCTCATTTCAACAACGGCCCACGTGATGATGAGAACCGCGACGACAAAGGCAAGATAGGTCACTACGGTGTGGTTCATGAAAAACTGTCTTTCTGCTAATCGAGTCAAATGCGTTCTGCTGATACCTTGTGGGCATCACTCACTTATTGTAGCTTGCCTGTCTATGGAGCGTCAAGAGACATCCGTATCCTGTAGGGGTGATCAGGCGGTGGTGATTGTACCATCTCCATTGACGCGCACAGCGACGGCTGTAAGCGGTGTGAGTGCTGGTCCCTGTAACACCTTCGCTCCATGTGCTGGATCAAAGATAGAGTTGTGTGCAGGGCAGATGATCGTATGCGTTGCGGCATTGTAGTTGACCGCGACACCTTCATGCGTACAGGCGCGTTCGTAGGCTACGAACTGACCACTGGGCAGGTGTATCAGTAAGCTCTCTTTGCCATCAGCAGGGTTGGTAAAGATGAGCGACGAGTTGGGAGCAAGTTGCGTTTGACCGACGACGGTTCCCGTATGCCCTGCTTGCTTTGTTGTCGTTCCACCTGTCGTTTTCGTCGTCCCCTTTGTTGTTCCCTTCGTCGTCCCGTTCGTCTTGCCCGTTTGATTGGTCGTTCCCGTCTGATGAACCGTTGCTGTAGGCAGATGATGAGTCAGACCCAGATCAAGCGCGACAATAGCGCCAGCAGCCGCAACGCTTCCTGTCGCAAGCATAGCGACAACAGTTCGACGGCTCATTTTGCGCCCACGAGAGCCACGAGGTCGCCTACTCGACACATACGAAGCTTGCGATGTTGAGAGCAAATCAAGTGGCGCGTCCTGATGCGAGCCTGAAGGCACACTCTGTCGCGGTGTCTCTGGAAGCGCAGGCATCATCGACGCAGGTTGCTCAACGTTTCTACGATTATTTCCGGCCTTTTGTGGCGTTGCTGCTTGAGGCGATGCAGGAGCCAGAGGAAGGACAAGTGGTGGGTTCTGTGGTGCTTGCCGAAGCGCATGAGGTGCAGGAGCAGTCGGTACAGGAGGCACAACACGGGATTGTACGAGTGGTTGCGATGGAGCCAATAACGGTTCTGTCGCTCTTGTCGTCTCAGGAAGTATCCGTGTTTTATCGGGCGTTGTCGCTTTGACGGCAGGAATACGCCCCGTAATAATGGGAGGCAGAATCTGCCATGTATCGGAAGAGTCACTATGCTGTGGGATGGCTCCTGAGAAGGCTGGGCGCACACTGGCGGTCTTCGCAGTGACGATAGGCGGCTTCAATTGCCAGTTTCCGATACCCACCTCTTCTTCCGGCAAGTCATGAATGCTCTTCTGAGCGGCAGAGAGAGGCGCGGTTGGTGGGAGTGGCGCAACTTCATGCAGAATACGAAGACGATTCACCAGCCCATGGCATACCTGAGAGAAGGCTTCGACCAGTTCGCTCACATGCTGAAAACGCTGGTCTGGATTACGCGCAAGCGCGTGTTGCACGACGAGTTCAAGCGCAATAGGAATATCTGGGCAGTAGGCGCGTAGTGATGGCGTTGACTGCTCAACATGTTGCAACGCGGTCTCTAATGGTGAGGAGCCGCCAAACGGTGTTCTGCCACACAGCAGCTCAAACAGAATTACACCGAGCGCGTAAATATCTGAGCGTGTATCGAATTGCTGACCCTGTACTACTTCTGGCGCAACATAGGCTGAGGCATAGAGAAAGGTATCCGCGATGCTGAGTAAGTGTGCATATGGCTGGTCTGTTGGTTCGATGCCGCGCAACTGAAGGAGCGAGGCCAGACCAACACCAGCAACCAGAAATGTTTGCTCATCATTGCACAGAATATTCGACGTTTTCAGCGTTCCATGTACGACATTCTTGCGATGGATATACTCCAGACCTGCGGCGGCCTGCTCCAATACCGTCAATACCTGAGCAGGTGAAAGACGTTCTTGCTGCTTGAGAACATCAGCAAGCGAGCCATGTGTCATATGTGGTGTAATGAGGTAGGGATAACCGAACCGCTCTCCATACTCCTGTATTGGAAGCAAGTTCCGATGTGTGAGCATCGTTAATGCTGCTGCCTCGCGCTTGAAGCGTTGTAGAAAACGAGTTCGCGCATCTCGCGTGAAACGCTCCGGGAGCGGAAAGACCGTCAGCGCAACGGTCTGTTGATGTTCCAGATGTCGCGCAAGATAGACGGCACTGAGACGCCCCTGCCCCAGCAGGCTTTCAACACGATATTGCCCCACAAGTTGCCCGACAAGCTGGTCAAGCGACATCGTTTGTGTATTGCTTTGCATAGCTCTTCCCTCACAAATGAACACCTTCTTATTGAGAAATTCTATCCTTGAGATGTATACAGGTCAATGTAATACCCCCAAAATAGGACTTGTGGATATCTTTTCAGATGCCGAGGCGCAATATCAACATGATGCAAAGCGTTTCACAGCATGTTATTGAGAAGTGGGGACATTCCCCACCGACTCAGTGGTCGGGTTGGGGGAGAGCGGGAGAGATACCCGACCACTGAAAAGAGGTGTCGTCAGAGGAAGATATGGGGAACGTATGGGGGTTGGGAGAGCGTATTAAGTTTTGAACATTTGTACTACATGAGCAATAATACCACGCTATACTGATACTGTCAAGTCTTTTTGGAACAAATTTTCTATCACAAAAAGCATCGACGAAGCGAGGGGACACACAGGGCAACTTGGCTCCATAGTCCGTGAATGATATACTACCTGCAAGAGAAACATCTGTATTTACTCGTCTCTGGAGATTATCTATGCAGATTGAAGCAAAGTTGCAGGAACTAGGACTGGTACTTCCTGAACCATTAAAGACGCCTCCCACTATGCGCTTACCATATGCGTCGGTACGAGTACGTGGCAACCGTGCCTATATCGCTGGACATGGGCCACAAACGCCTGATGGCTCCGTTGCGCCGCCTCTGGGTCAGGTAGGAGCGGAAGTCTCGCTTGAGCAGGGCTATCAAGCAGCGCGTCTGGCTGCCCTCTCGATGCTGGCAAGCCTGAAACGTACACTCGGTGATCTTGATCGCGTGACATATTGGCTGAGAGTCTTCGGCATGGTCAATTCGGCTCCCGGTTTCAAGCAGCAACCAGCAGTTATCAATGGTTTCTCAGATTTAATCCTCGAACTCTATGGTTCTGAGATTGGACAGCACGCTCGCTCGGCAGTAGGCATGGCTGGCCTCCCCATGGGCATTCCTGTGGAAGTTGAGGCCGAGATCGAAATCAGCGTGTAAGCGCGTACAACCTGTGGAACACATAAATCAAATAGTGGAGTATTGTATGGCTGATGTTCGACCATTACGGGGGATACGCTATGCGACATCGCAGGTTGGCGATATAGCAAGTGTGGTAACACCTCCTTACGATGTGATTAGCAAAGAGGCACAGGCTGGCTATTATGCTCGTAGCCGCTATAATGTGATTCGGCTGGAGTTGGGACAGGAATATCCCACCGATAACGCACTGAACAACGTCTATACGCGAGCGGCTGCAACTTTCTCGGAGTGGCGTTTAGAGGGCATTCTTCGAGAAGAGGAGCAGGCGGCCTACTACCTCTATCAACAGGTATTTACACAGAATGAGCAGCAATATACGCGCACAAGTCTGATAGCGCGTGTACGGCTGGAGACATGGGATGCGCGAGTCATATTGCCACATGAGCATACACTAGCGAAGGCAAAGGATGACCGCTTGAAGTTGCTACGCGCCTGTGCTGCCAACTTTAGCCCCATCATGTGCCTCTACGATGATCCACAGGGGCGCATTCGTCGCTTGCTGGCAACCTACGAAGAACACCCGGCTGTAGAGATCGTTGATGAGGTGGGTGAGCAGCACCGTCTCACGCCTGTTACAGATGCACAGCATGTCGCGCTCATTCAGAATTTCTTCGAGCAGCGACAACTCTACATTGCCGATGGACATCATCGTTACGAAACGGCCCTTGCCTATCGAAATGAGGTACGCGAACAACGCAACGGCTTACATCCCGATGATGCGGCAAACTTCGTCATGATGTCGCTCATCGATCTGGATGACCCTGGAATGCTGGTCTTACCTACGCATCGCATTCTCTTCAACCTCGACCCATCCGTTCTCGCTATGCTGACACCTGAACATCTGGGACAATTTTTTACCGTACAGAATATTGATACAAGCATGACAGGAAATGCCTCTTTGCAGCGATTACAGCAGGAACAAGGGACAGCGATGCTGTTGGCGACGCCTCAAGGGATGATACTGCTCACATTGAACGAGCAGGGAGCGCAGCGAATGCATGAAAGTGGTCATTCCGAGGCGTGGAATGGACTCGATGTGGCGGTTGCCCAGCGTCTTATTCTGGAAGACATGCTTGGACTGAGCGCGGCGGACATGGCAGCAGGAACGTATTTGCGCTACGTTCGTGATGCCGAACAGGCATTGCAAGCAGTACAAACAGGCGAGGCACAGCTAGCCATTCTGCTCAATGCGACGCGAGTACGCCAGATTTGCGATGTGGCAGGGGCCGATGACCGAATGCCGCAGAAGTCCACCTACTTCTATCCCAAACTGATTACGGGGTTGGTCATGAACCCACTATGGTAAGGAGCGATGTATGATTGTTATTGTAGGGGCTGGTCTTGCTGGTTTGACCTGTGCCAAGATGCTTGCCGAGCGTGGGAAGCGCGTGTTGGTATTGGAGGCAACCGATCAGGTTGGCGGACGAGTGCGAACCGACATTCATGAGGACGGGTATCGGCTGGATCGTGGTTTCCAGGTGTTATTTACAGCATACCCGGCTGCCGCACGTCACCTTGATTTTGAGCGATTGAAGCCGCGCACATTCGACCCCGGTGCAATTATCGTCAAAGATGGCAAGATGCGCGAGGTCGCCGATCCACGTCGTGAGCCGGGACAGGTTATTCCTAGCCTACTCAACCCGTTTCTTTCACCTCTTGATAAAGCACGTACATTACAGGTTGCGACACAGGCGATGAACCTTTCGACACCGGATATCTTCGCAGGTCGTTGGCAACCAGATGGAAAGGACGAGTCAACTGAAGCGTATCTACGGGGCCTCGGATTTTCTGAGGAAGGTGCGATTCAAAACTTCTTCCGTCCCTTCTATGGTGGCATCTTTCTGGATCGCAGCCTCTCGACGAGTGCGCGTATGTTCGAGTTCACCTTCAAAATGCTGGCAAAGGGGAACATTATCGTGCCGGCAGAAGGCATTCAACGCATTCCAGAGCAACTTGCTTCGGCACTGCCAGCAGGGTCAGTACGCTACTCAGCACGTGTCTCTGAACTACTCATTACAGATGGGCAAGTGACAGGAGTACGCCTCGAAAGCGGCGAGCAGATCGAGGCAGAGCAGGTAGTGGTTGCAACAGAAAGCCAGAGCGCAGAACGACTGGCAGGGCGTTTCGTTGAGAAACCTTTGCCAACGCAAGGAGTCGGAACAATATGTCTCTACTTCGCGGGGAATGAGCAACTCTACACGCAAAAGAAGATTTTGCTCAACGCCGAGCCGAATGCTTTCGTGAACAATGCAGTGCTAATGACGAATATTGCACCGACCTATGCTCCACCGCGCAAGCATCTGTTATCGGTAACGGTTTCAGACAATGCCGGGAAAGACGACGAGGCCATTGCGCATCGCGCCCTCAACGAGATGGCTCCCTGGTTTCCGAACACCTATCTCAACCGATGGGAACTGCTTGCGGTCTATCATATTCCCTTCGCGCAATTTGCACAGAAGCCGGGGATATTCGACGAGTTGCCGAGCAATAAGACGAACGTTTTGGGACTCTACATCGCGGGTGAATATACACAATCGAGCAGCATTCAAGGAGCAATGCACAGTGGCGAATACGCAGCTCAGGCGGTGTTACGTGCGCCCTTGCCAAAACCCGTCGGGGCATAAAGCGTCTAGCAGGGTGTGATAAATCAGACCCCTACACTGTAGTGGATTACATCCCACACGATTGTGAGCAAGCTACCACAGTGTAGGGGTCTGATTTATCACACCCTGCTAGCTCGATGTACAATCTCCCAGTTATTGTGTTCAAGTTCATGAATAACGCCCCTACAGTTCGGGATCCATATCTACGCCCATTGCTTCGAGGCTCTCTGCCATCATACGCAGGGGGCCTTGTTCGATGGAGAGGTTCATCATAGAGTACAGGAAGGGCTGCTCCTGTACGGGAACTTGCGAGTCGGGATGAAGCAGTGCCGCAACTGCCATGCACAGATCGGAATCTTGAGTGCGCCCCACTTGCTGAAAGATTGCCGCTTGATGGCGGAGACGCTCCTCATAGAGGAGTCGCCAGTTGCTATCTATCAGTTCTTGAAGAGCATCGTCAATGATTTGTTTCAAAAGCACCGTGCGATCAGCGATGATGTGACGTGAACGCTTGCCTTTCACACGTTTTCCTTCTGCGGATGCACCACTACCGAGTGGAAACAACCAGTAACGTGTAATATAGGGTTCGAGACGTGAGGTCGGCTCATACATCCACGAGGCGAATTCGAGCAAGCCGTAGAGCTTATCACCACGTTGTGCCAGAGCGCGTGTCGCATCGTCAAGAGTGCATGGCGGTAAAACTGTGGGCGGCAATGAACTTCCAGAAATCTCATCATGCTCGAAGAGGGGTCGCCAGATGAAATAAGCAATTGGGAGTTTGTGCCGTGTACGTTTGTTCAGAGTGCGTCCCTCAACAATAAGAGCATAGGCATACTCGAAGGGAACGAGGACACATCCAAAACTCTTCTTACGGATACTTGTGATAAGCTCTTGCCAGTGTTCCTTGCTGATTTCATCGACTCCGTAACAGTCTTTGATACCCCACTGGTCTTGAAAGAAGACATGAAAGACCTTGAGCAGGCCATCGGGACATAGCCAGGAGAGCATTACGAGTTGCGCTCCTGCTCCATCGACGAAACTGGCATATGCCTCATACAGGGGCAGTTGTTGCTGGCGTTCCTCTTCCAGCGCAGTATCTTCGGTTCCTGGCAGAGCTTGCATGGTGAGGCGACCAAGTGCGGTACGCGCCTGTTGTTTCAGTTGTCGATTGGAATTGTTGGAAATCAGGCGGTTTAACGCGGGAATAGCTTGCTGACTGGCAATCGGGCCAAGTTCTTCGAGAGCCTCGATGACTGCCGAGACCATTTTGCCCGTTTGACCCTCTAATAGAGGTAACAGCAGACGAACGGCTCGTGGATCATTGCTGCTACCCAGCCATTCTACGAAGTTCATGCGTCGCTCGACAGGCATGGAAATGATATCGGTGAGAACTGTCTGTATGCCCATCTCGCCCCGTTCGACAACATCCAGGATACGCATTTGCATCTGCTGCATCGAGCCAATAGGGTCATTCAAATACTCGATGATGCCTTCGTCCGCCAGTTCCGAATTGAGTTCTTTGAGCAATGGAGAAATAGTTAATTTAGCGGCATCACTGACCGTCGGGTCAGTCACGAATTCCTCTATCTCGTCAAGGTCGAAGTTTGTTGCCAGTTCGGAGAGGATGAACATAGCGGCGGTGTGCGCGGACGTGTCGTTTGACCGCAGGAGTTGTAGCACCTTTTGCCGCGCTCCATTCGTCCATTCTTCGTCCAGACGAGTGAGATAATGCGACAGCGTTTCCGAGTTAATGTCGTCTCGGCGACTGAGAGCCAGCAGAATACTGTCGATGCTCTCCTGTGGCGGCCCCTTGTGTTTCCGCGGCATGACCCAACTCCTTTATCGATACATATTTCGGCGATTATTGTATCATGAACGTCGGTCTATGAACAGGGGTCTGCGAATCTAATAACGGCTTTCACCTGTATAGAGACGATCAGGAAGTATAAGCGATGAGGCGGCAGGAGCTATGCCTGTGCCGAGGGCTTCGCAGAGTAGAGCAAGGCTAATCAGGAAGTCGTCGTGTCCCTCGGATGGGTCTACGTAGAAATCGAGGGTGTCGGGAACCGGAAGACGATAGCGAGCGCGTTTGAGTTGCTGCCAGCATTCGCGTAGTACCTCAACCGACATATCAGGGGCATCGACAGCATACATTTTGAGACGCCCACTATTGAGCAGTGCGAGCAGTTGGTAAGCGAGGCGCGATTTGCTCGGACGTGTGAAGGTAAAAGGTGTTACCCGTTCGAGGCCGAACCGATCAACCAGTAATGAAGCGAGGCCAGCACCAATACCAGTTGCATCGACGACAAGTGAACGGATGTGCCAGCGTTCGACAAGTGCGACAGTGGCGGCGTATTGTTCAAGATGTGCGCGGCCCGTCCACCATTCGTGATGCACAACTTCGATAGAAGGCAGGTTGAACTCGTTGTAGGTGACACGTCCAATCGTGATAACGGTACTATCGCGTTGCGCGGAACGAGTTGCGTGTATGGGTGCTTCGGGCGAAGTTGGGCGTTCCTCACCTGCTACATCCATACCTGCGATATACCAGGCGTCATCGCCCGGCTCGCCTTCCCATACATGCGTCCCTTGCAACAGCGTATGTTGAAGGGCGTTGAGAAAGTTGCCCGCGCCACTTATTGGACGCAGCAGGTATTGCGTCTGAATGGCAAGGTGGTCTTCGCCGAGACGCTCGATTTCGCGCTCGACAAAGGTGCGATATGAGGGATTGATAGCGGCAAGTGTGTGCCAATCGAACTCGAAATGTGTGCGAATACCCATGCGTTGCTCTTGTTCGAGATTGACGACGCGTTGTTGTGCCAGTAGCGTCGAGTCGCTCCATGCCGTACCATAAAGAATGGTGGTCGCGTTTTGAGTTGAGGCCATGGGTCTAAAGTCTCTATCGAACTTCTCACGCGAGACATCCTGAGCCTCGTCGATTTCGAGCAGCAAATCGGCAGTTGCACCGACCACGTTGCTTTCATTACTGGCGGAAAAGAACATGACACGCGGCCCGACGTGTGCGTGTAAGAGTGCAGCTTCGGCCTGTGGTGCGAGTCCGATGATATGCCCCTGACTCTGCCAGACGCGCTCGTGGGTGAGAGGAGCGTCGAGCATCGAGAGAAGACGTAAACGACTGTTGGTTATCTGTGGCGAGAAGGTCGGTGCGGCTTTGACAATCGTGCCGTGCTTCATGCAGGTGAGCAAGTAGGCTTCGAGAATAGCCGAAAGCTGGTTCTTACCCGATTGCCGCGCCATCATGACGGTGAAGACGCGCCCATCTCCATGTGCAATGGACTCGACGATAGCTTCGGCAACTTCACATTGATAAGGATAGAGCGGCTTGCCCAATACATGCTGTGCGAAACGTGCAATAGAGATGGAAGAAAGGTGTTGTTTCATAGGGGTAATGGAAAGCGAGAAAATGGAGATGAAATCGGTGGGCAATAGGAGATACGAGAGACAATGAATTATGCTTGCTTGTAAGTGTACACGGAAAATGGGGAAAAGGCAAGGGGAATCAAACCTCTGTAAGGGTCATAAATGATGACCCCTACAGAGGTTTCATTACACTGTTGTTGCCTGGAAAGAGGTGAAGGTCGCGGTGACACCGCTTTGAGCAAGAATGCGGATGCCGCAGTAGCCAGAGGTGAGCGAGCTATTCGTAACCGTCACCATCCAGGTACTCGGTTCCGTTGTGCCAGTTGCCCACACTCTCGCACTCAATGTCGTTCCTATGACCTGGAAACGAATCGAGTAGGATGTACCAGCAGTCGCAGCAAACGGGGTGCTACCGATAATGGTAGTTGCTCCACTCACCTTGCTTTGTAGAATGAGGTTGTTGCCGTCAATAAAGGCTTTGTACCAATCGTTCGTATCAGTCCAGCGCAAGACCGGGCCGAAGTTACTGTTGGTGAAACTGCTCAATGAGCCTGTGACCAGTACCTGCTCATCGGAAGAAGAGGAACCCAGGATAGCATTGTAACTCGTGCCACCACCATTTGACAGCAGACCTGTGTTCCCCGAAATGCTGAAATGATTGACGGTATTGGCATCGCCACCCCACGTCTGTCCATCTGAGGCAGTTCCCCAGTACGTCTGATTAGCACGTTGGAAGGTGTCCGTCCCAAGTGTCGTGCCAGGAGTCGATGAGGGCGTCGGTGTTATGGTAGCAGTTGCGGTCGGTGAAGGGGTTGCTGTCGGCGACACAGTTGCCGTTGGCGTAGGTGTAGGCGTCGTGGTTGTGCCTGGAGTTGTTGCCTGGAAAGAGGTGAAAGTCGCGGTGACACCGCTTTGAGCAAGAATACGAATGCCAGCTTGACCAGAGGTGAGCGAGCTATTCGTAACCGTCACCATCCAGGTACTCGGTTCCGTTGTGCCAGTTACCCACACTCTCGCACTCAATGTCGTTCCTATGACCTGGAAACGAATCGAGTAGGA
>DAIQNC010000052.1:3131-11492 GCA_036788655.1 Ktedonobacteraceae bacterium | reverse complement strand
TGAACATCCGAGTGATAAATCACCATACTACGAAGGGAGCGGAAATTAGCCCCCTGCGCGTTTCACCTTATAGCCAAGTTCGGTGAGTTTCGCCTGCACTTTGTCGCAATGGTCGCCTTGAATCTCAATATTGCCATCCTTGACTGTGCCACCGGAACCACACAGCTTCTTGAGTTGCTGTGCGAGAGCCGTTAAAGCATCAGCAGACCCGGCGACTCCTGTAATAACTGTCACGGTCTTACCGCCGCGCTGTTTGCGGTCACGCATGACACGCACAATGCCATCACTCTTTTTTGACGTTCCTGCTGTCGCTTGCGCATCACATCGACAGTTCTTGTAGAGTTGCCCACACTTCGGACACGTGTTGATACGCCCACTATCGGTTGAATAGACCACACGGTCTGACATCATCTTCTCCTATCTATACCTGGTAAGTTGGTACTTCATTGACACGAATGGCGTACCTCTAACGTATTAAAGAGTGGGGAAACGAAATACCAGGATATTCACTACCATGATTGAACTCAACGAACATTCCATAGATAGCATCGACACTATCGCTCACTACCAACTACAACGTCTGCTTGCCCGTGGCGGCATGTCGCAGATATACCTTGCCCACGATACCGAGACGCAACATACAGTGGCAATAAAGCTTGTACATAGTGATGCAGGCGATTATTGTACTCGCTTTCAGCGCGAAGTAAAAGCCACTGCGGCACTACACCATGACCATATCTTACCCGCCTTCGACTATGGCGAACAAGATTCATGGTGCTACATGGCTATGCCCTACATTGAGGGTGGCACGTTGAAGCATCGTATCTCGCAGGGACGCATTCCACTAAAAGAGGCAGAGAAGCTCTTTACCCAGCTTGCGGACGCCGTACAATTCGCACACGATCACGGCATTCTGCACCGCGATATCAAACCCTCAAATGTTTTACTACGTGATAGCGAACATGTGTATTTGACCGATTTTGGTCTGGTACGCAATGTCGAAGAGGAAAGCCATATCACGGGAACAGGCTATGTCATCGGAACGCCAGAATATCTCGCCCCTGAGCAGGTTGAGCATTCTGCAACACCAGGTAGCGATGTCTACGCACTTGGCGTCGTTCTTTACGAAATGCTCACCGGGCGTGTCCCTTTCAAAGGCAGTTCTCCTCTTGGCACGTGCTGGAAACACGTTCACGAACAACCAGTGGCTCCTTCGACGCTCAATCCCATGATTTCCGAGGAAACGGAAAAGGTCATGCTATGCGCTCTGGAGAAAGACCCGACACGCCGTTACCAGAGCGCACATGAATTCGCCGTCGCATTTCAGGAATCGCTCTCAACGATGACTCTTTTCTCGGCCAATACGCTTGCGTTGCCAGAAAATGCAGTATCAGAAAATACTGTAGCAATGCAGACTGCCCGTCATCGCATTAGCAACGTTCATCCAGGCATGTTTGCGCTGGTCGCACTTCTGGTACTCTTTATTCTTCCAACGTCGCTCGGCTTCATGCTCTCACGTACCTACGGCATTAACATATATAATCATGCTCCGACAATGCTAGGGGCGAGTGGTTCCTTCTTTAATGGTCAGCTTTCGGGCAAACCACCGACGCATCCCACGCCGCAGGTACATACAAGTCCAGCCATTACTCCTGTCAACACAGCCGCTCCGTCCAATCAGTACGGCACATCACCCGTCTCTACGCCTTCTAAAGCTGGGTCTAATCAAAACAACAACCACAAGCATCAGGGCAATGGCAACGATAACGGCAGCGGCAATGGCAACGGGCATAAAAACGGTAACGGACATAAACATGGTAACGGCAATGACAACGGCAATGGCAAGAACAATGGCGGCGGTAAGAACGGCGGAGATAACAATAATAGTGTACAGAGCGTCGTAATCGTGTAGGAATCAGTTATCAGTCGCACGGCAGTGCCTTATACCTGCCATGCGACTGAGGTAGAGCAGCAGCGTTTGACAGAACTCCTACAAACAACTACAATGCATCTATCCTCCTGCCTTTGCACGTGTTAGAAGTGAATCTATTACACGATGCACCATGTGCCAAGAGTATACACAACAATGACACGCACCTGGGAAATCTACAGGGGACAGAGAGAATCATGCCCGGATTAGAGGGAACAACATTAGGCCACTACCAGCTTCTGGGGCGGTTAGGGCGCGGTGGTATGTCGGAAGTCTACCTCGCTTATGATGATCAAGAGAATCGCAACGTTGCACTGAAAGTAGTGAGTAGCTCTCATACCGATTATTTAGAGCGTTTTCACCGCGAAGCCGATGCCATCCGGCGTCATCATGACCATATTTTGCCCGCATTCGGCTACGGCGACCAGGAACCCTGGCACTATCTTGTGATGCCGTTTGTCGATCATGGAACACTTCGTGACATGCTCGATATTGGGCCATTATCCATGCAACATGCGGATGAATTGCTTCAACAAATAGCAAGCGCACTTCAGTCGGCCCATGATAACGGCATTATTCACCGCGATATCAAGCCCTCGAATATTTTGATGCGCGACAAACACTATATCTACCTCGCCGATTTTGGTCTGGCGAAGGAGCTAGAGGGTGCAAGTTCGATTACTCAGACTGGCGCACTACTTGGTACGCCCGAATACATGGCTCCTGACCTCGCAGATGGTCCCGCTACGACTAGTAGCGATGTCTATGCGCTTGGCGTGATGCTCTATCAGATGGTCACGGGACGTGTCCCCTTCTCCGGTGAGACACCCGTTTCTGTCTATATGAAACATCTGCGCGAACAACCCATGCCGCCTTCGTTCTACAATCCCAAATTATCGCGCTCCGTCGATCAGGTCATTCTTCATGCACTTGAGAAAGATCCACGTCGTCGCTTCCAGACACCGCAGGAATTAGCAGATGCTTTCCACCGCGCTGTCACAACGCCATCAGTTCACGATACGCAAGAAATGTTGCTCTCAGCACTACCAGCACCACATGAAACATTTCGTAGCAGTGATACCCCTTTGCCCACGACAAGACGCTATGGAAGGCAGGCGCGACAGGCACGACAGGCACGGCAAAATCGCACACCCTCTTCAGCCAATCGTCGCTTTCTTATTCCAGAACATCGTGTGGCCTCAACTACGCCAACAACGCCTGTCTCAACAAAGACCGCACCTGTTATCACTGACCCATTACCAACGGCTCGCACGGGTGCAACGCAACATACAGAGCCAATAGCGCAACGCGGGCTACAATCCGTTCAAGCTACCGTACCCCCTCTTCGACAACCAACTGCTCGTGGTGGCACTCATCTTACTAAAACGCGCCGCCCGCATCGTCCTCTGCTCGCACTCAGTATCATCATTGTCGGCATCTTGCTCTTCGTCGTACTACCGATGGCCTTTGTGTATTACAGCTACGTCACGCATCCCCATTCTTTGCCCATTCAACCGACATCTGTGCCAACACACATGACGGCTCCTACCAGCGTTTCTACGCTCTCGCCGCCGTCAACAACACCTGTCGCTCAGGGGCCGAGACAGACATCAACGAGCATATCAGCCATAGCACTCGCCGCCACGAGTGGTACACCCATCATGGTAGACTCGCTTGCACGTAATACAAACGGACACTGGGCCGATGACAAAACGCATTGTCTTTTTGACAACGGCTCTTATAACGTTCATATACTCAACCCGAACGCGCTGCAAAGCTGTACGCTCACAGCCCCACAGTTCAGCAACAACACCTTCGAGGTCGATGAAACACTCCAGAGCGGACAGGACGCTGGAATGCTCTTCCGTGCCAATAACGACCAGTTCTACGACTTCGAGATTACCAGCCAGGGGCAATTCTTCTTCCGCCGACACGATAGTGGTGCAGGTACAACGTATGTCTACCTGCTCAATCCCACAACGAGTGCCGCAATTACGCCAACAGGCAGGAAAAATACGCTGCTCATCATCGCGCAGGGAAGCAAGATTCAGCTTTTCATCAATAGCATTTCCGTCGGCTCCGTCAACGACAACACCTACGTGCAGGGACAGGTTGCCTTCATCTGCGGTACAGGCCCATCACAGGCAACTGGCGAAGCAAGTTTCGCCAACTTCAAAGTATTCAACCCCTGATCATAACCAGATAATCCTCAAAATTCTCTATACTTCCACGTCTATCTTTGTAGTTTTTCATAGATTTAGAGTTGCCAGAAATGCCCAATTCCGCTATGATATGAGGAGCATTGCATATCTTGCCACAGGCAAAATTCATTGATACTAACAGAGGAATATACATGCAACAAGAGACGCTTCCAGCACATACAGGTATTGCACGCTTCATAGATGCATGCCACCTGCAACAGCCCGATGCAACGCCTATCTGGTTCATGCGCCAGGCAGGGCGGAGTCTCGCTGAGTACCGCGCTATACGCGACAAGTACGACATTCTTACCATCGCCAAAACACCGGAGCTTTGCACCGAAGTCACACTACTTCCTGTCCAGATACTGGGCGTCGATGGAGCTGTTTTGCTCGCCGATATCGTCGTCCCCCTCGAAGGTATGGGCATCTCCGTCGAACTCAAGCCCGACGTTGGCCCCATCATTCACAATCCTGTACGCTCCATGAAGGATGTCGAGGCGTTGAGCGTCGATACAGAGTCATCCACACAGTGCATCATGGACGCAATTCGTATGGTCTCACACGAACTGGCAGGGAAACAAGCCACCATCGGTTTCTCTGGCTCACCGTTCACTCTCGCCTGCTACATCATCGAAGGCCGTCCCTCAAAAGACTATGCCCTCGCTAAAGCTCTCATGTATAGCCAGCCGGACGTGTGGCACGCCCTGATGGAGAAACTGACGCAGGTTGTTACGCGCTACCTCGTCAGCCAGACACAGGCAGGGGCAGACGTGGTGCAACTCTTCGATAGCTGGGTTGGAATGCTCAGTCCCAGTGCTTATCGCCAGTACGTCAAGCCCTACGTCCACCGCATCTTCGAGGCCGTAAAGCAGACAGGCACACCATCCATCCACTTCGGCACAGGCACAGGCGCACTGCTTGAGGACATGACTGAGGCAGGTGGCGATATCATCAGCATCGACTCGCGCCTCGATCTCGACGATGCCTGGAAGCGCATTGGCTACGATCACGGCATTCAGGGCAACCTCGACCCCATGCTCATGCTCACGTCCTGGCCCACTATCGAAAAAGGGGTACGCGATGTGCTACGCCGCGCCGATAACCGCGCCGGACACATCTTCAATCTGGGTCATGGTGTACCAGCCGCCACCGACCCACAACTGCTCAAACAAGTCGTCGATACCGTCCACGAACTGAGCCGTCGCTCATAACCTTCGTAGAATCTCGATGTATCGATAGGTTCAAGGCAAAATCACCGATAAATAGGTGTTCACCATGAACCCACCGATACATCGAGGTTCCACGAAGGGAAAAGGATAAAAAATACTATGACCATTGCAACAAAAAAGCATGTCGGTGTGATGCTCATGACCTATGGCTCACCCGCCACGCTTGATGATATTCCCGTCTATCTCAAACATGTCTATGGTGGGCGTGACGCTTCGCCGGAGGTCATCACAGAGTTTCGTCGTCGCTATGACTTGATTGGTGGCTCGCCCCTGCTCAAAATCACACGCGAACAGGCGGCTGCCCTCGAAGAGGAACTGAACAGTGAGAGTAGCGATGGCACAACCTATTCTGTCATCGCCGGAATGCGCTTCGCGCCGCCTTTCATTGCTGACCTTGTGCCAGAAGTCGCGGCGAACGCACAAGAGCTTGTTGGTATCATCATGTCCCCACAATACTCACCTATCATCATGCGTGGCTATGTGAAGACGCTGAATGACGCTGTTGAAGACCTGGGACGCGACGACCTGAAACTGGGAATTGCTGGCGACTGGCACATGCAACCCTACTTCCTTGAAGCTCTCGCCGAACGGGTGCGTCAGGCTCTCGACCGCTTCCCACCTGACGTTCGCTCGCATGTACCCGTGCTGCTCACTGCGCACAGTATGCCGAAGCGCGTCATCGAGAACGAGCCAGACTACATCAACCACCTGAAAGAGACGGCGGCGGCTATCGCTAAGATGGTCGGCTTATCCGATGATCGCTGGATGTTCTGCTATCAGAGCGCAGGTCACACACCCGAAGAATGGCTCAAACCCGACTTCGCCGATGTCATGCCCGAACTGCAAAAAGCTGGTGAGACGCATGTGCTGATTGCGCCTGTGCAATTCCTCGCCGACCATCTCGAAATCCTCTACGATATCGAGGTCGGCGCACGTGAACAGGCCGAAGAACACGGTATCCAGTTCGCACGTATCGAATCGCTCAACACCTCACCCCTCTTCATCAAAGCACTTGCATCCGTCGTGCGCGATACCATGACTCGCTAACATGTTGTGCCGTGATAAATCACGGCTGTCTTGAATTGGCACACAGCCGTGATTTATCACAGCACAACATGGTTCGCGTTCTCTGTTACCATCGTTTACTGTCTATGTCGATGTGCGTAATCAAGGGTACGAGGGCGTAATAGAATTACACCTCTACAAGTTTACGCACGTCAGCGATAGCTTGTACGGTGTTCTTATAGTGAATAGCGTGCATTCCTAGCTGACGTGCGGCATCGACATTCTGCCGTACATCATCAAGGAACACAGCTTCATTCGGTTGCACATTGAGATAACCGAGGGCAATGCGATAGAATTGCGGATTGGGTTTCGCTACACCCTCTTCCGCAGAAAAAAATTGAACATCGACGAGTTCATCGAGATGGAACTTACGATTGACTTCACTACGCGCATTCGACCACGCATTACTTAATGTCGCCGTTTTGTATTGTGGGCGCAAGCTCTTGAGAAACGCTGCCAGTTCCGTATCGAGTTGCTCCGATGACCAGAACGCATCCTTAAATTCCTCTAGTTCCGCCTCATCAAGCCCGGTAGACTCCGCAATGCGTCTGAATAGCTCCTGCTCTGTTATCGCTCCTACCGTTGCATCAGGCTCATACCCCCCTTGAAGAGCAATATTGAATAACTCCCCATCATTCAATCCAAACCGATGCTCCCACTTCCTATGCTTGCTTGTATCAACAGTGTGTAGAAGGACGCCACCGATATCGAAAATTACTGCACGAATTGTCATGTAATTACTCCAGCTTATTTACAATAACCTGTGTACTTTTTAACATTATGATATGACATCAAAGCAAATTCTTATCAAAAACACGAAACACACTGATACTCCGAAAGCGTGTTGAAAGGGCATGTGGGAATAGCTACAACACTCACATGCATAGGAATAATGTGTTATTCGATAACTACCGTAAAACAAATACGGGGTGTTTTCACGTTAGAAGGAGATTTATTACAATGAACACTGGTTGGTCTGTCAACAGAATCGCAGCATTAGTCATAGGCATCATCTTTACCCTTGTGGGTATCCTGGGCTTCTTCGCAACATCAACAATGGCTCCGGGCTACCTGTTCGGCTTCGGCGTTGATGTCATCCACAATATTCTGCATCTTGTGATTGGTATTCTGGGCATCATTTCCGCATTCACTGACTGGCCTCGCCTGTATAACCAGATATTCGGTATCATCTACCTGATTCTGGGTATCCTCGGCCTGTTCCCCGGACTTCACTTCGGAATGCCCGGTGATATGCGACTGCTCGGCATCACCTTCGTCAACGGCGCAGACAACGTATTGCACCTCGTCGTTGGTATCATCCAGATTATTCTTGGCTTCTTCGTCAGAGGCACAGATACAGGTCGAGACTATCGACCAACTCCGACTGCGTAATCCATCCCTTATAAACCAGGAAATAATCCGGTCAATATGTAGGGACAGATTCATCACGTCCGTGTGAAATCGTTACCTGAGCGACATGGACGTGATGAATCTGTCCCTACATATTAACCACGCACATTCCTTAACCACCATAATTTTGTAAATGACAGGCTGGCAAAATTCGATACATCCACTTTCAATACAATGACGTATTACTGGTTGTCAGGTACAAAAACCCTGCAAATAGTCCTCATTTATTGAAGGAGATTATTGAAATGAACAACTGGACTCCTAATCGTATTCTCGCACTAGTATTAGGTATTGTGTTTACCCTTGTGGGTATCCTGGGTTTCTTCGTTACATCAACAATGACACCTAACTACCTGTTCGGTTTCGGCGTCGATGTTATCCATAACATCATTCACCTCGTCATTGGCCTCGTTGGTCTCGCCGCAGCCCTCACTGCCAGTGGTGTCTGGTCACGTCGCTACAACCAGGTTTTCGGTTTCATCTACTTCGTACTTGGTATCGCTGGTTTCATTCCAGCGCTTCACTT
>DAIQNC010000052.1:0-3121 GCA_036788655.1 Ktedonobacteraceae bacterium | reverse complement strand
ATGGGTGATATGCGACTGCTCGGCATCACCTTCGTCAACGGCGCAGACAACGTGTTGCACCTCGTCGTCGGTATCGTAATGATTGCCGTTGGCTTCTTCGTCCGTGGGACGGACACAGGAAACGACTCCTATCGTCCAACTCCAACCGCATAAAACAATCTTTAGCACTGACAAAAAAGAGTAAGGCACATGTGCCTTACTCTTTTTTGTGTCCTTCAAAAAGTCTGCTTGCTCCTCATCATTCCTTCACAATTCATTCTTTTTAGTTATTTTTATTATTACCATAAGTTATGATATACTACCTGTATACGGAAACGGTTCATTAATGCGGTCTCCTTACAGGAGCGATACAAAGAATGCCATGCTAATAGTCTCTGGTAGCATTTGAAAAGGAGCTTTTCATGAAAGACACATTAGACGAAGTTTCTTCACAGTTGCACATCTATCAGGATTTCCCTCTGAATGCCGGGTCTCCACCGAGTCACAAACGTCAATCGCTTATCACACCACAGATATATTTCTTTGTACGTAATCATGGTTCCGTGCCTGATGTCGATGCCTTGAGCTATCGTCTGCGTATCCTGAAACAGGAACGGGTATTACTGGAACTTTCGCTTGATGAACTCAAAAATGATTTTTCGTCAACCTCAGTCGTTGCATCGCTACAATGTGCAGGATATCGCCGCAAAGAACTGCTGGAACATCAGCCCATACCGGGCGAGATTCCATGGGGAGCAGATGCAATCAGTACAGCAGAGTGGCACGGTGTACGACTAAGAGATGTATTACAGGTCGTGGGCATCGATGAAGATACACGCCATGTTGCCTTTCTTGGCCTTGACACAATTTATAGAGAGAACGAGAATATTCAGTTTGGGGCTTCCATCTGTATCGAAAAGGCGATCAACCCGGAAGTGTTGCTCGCCTATGAAATGAATGGGGAACCACTTACTCCTGTTCACGGTTATCCACTACGGCTCGTCGTCCCTGGCTACATAGGCGCGAGAAGCGTCAAATGGTTAGAACGTATCACTTTACAGAATGTGCCATCAGATAACTACTTTCAGTCTCGCTCATACAAGCTTTTTCCCCCTCACGTTCAAGCCCATGACGCTAATATGGAACAGGGCATGGTGCTTGAACACCTTCCGCTCAACTCTGTCATTTCGTATCCAACAGAGGGTGAGACGCTTCATGCCGGAGAAATAACCATTCGGGGGTATGCCCTTACTGGCAATGGAAACCGTATTACGCGGGTTGAACTTTCGACAGATGGAGGCAATACATGGATACAGACAACATTATTTCAGCCACAAGAGGCATGGGCGTGGTGTCTCTGGAAGCAGACCCTATCGCTCACTCCTGGTTCTCATCAAATTATGGTGCGTGCATGGGACACGACATCCACGACACAACCACAATCGGTCTGTGATACCTGGAACTGGAAAGGATATCTTAACAATGCATGGCATAGGATACATATTACGGTTGAATAACTACAAAGTAGTGTACTGGCACTTGTATATTCTCCTGTTTACTGGTATCATCTCTCTGGACATACCCATCAGTTTGTCAAACGATGAAAGGCAGGTCAGATAAGGATGGCACAGAATCAGGGACCATACGGTCCAGGCGGACAATATCCACCACAGGGTCAGCCAGGACAGCCAGGACACTATCCGCCACAGCAGCCGGGGCAGTATCCACCACAGGGTCAATACCCTCCACAGCAACCAGGGCAACCGCCACAGGGTGTCTACGATCCCCCGAACCAGTATGAAGAGTATGCGAACAGTATGTTCGGAAATGCCGTTCCGAAGGCGGAATTGCACAACCCTAAGAGTCCATTGAGCATAGCTGATATGACCATCTCGATTGATGGCGCACTCGTCCCCGTCGTCGATGTCATGCTGGGGGGACAGATGCCGATTTATTTCGAGCATCATATTCTGCTCTGGAAACATCCCGGTGTGCAGATTGGCTTCCGCTCAATGAAGGGCATGGCAAAACGCCTTTTCGCTGGAATGCAAATTTTCATCACCGAAGCGAAAGGGCCAGGAAACATCTCATTCTCACGCGACTCGGTGGGACAAATCGTCGCGCTGCGCCTCCAACCAGGGCAGATGGTCGAGGTGCGTGAACACCAGTTCTTGATTGCCAGTAGCAACGTCGATTACGGTTTCACCTTCATGCAAGGTGCGGCAAATATGCTCTTTAGCCGCACTGGACTCTTCATCGACCAGTTTACAGCTCGTGGTAGCGAAGGGATTGTCCTGTTACACGGCTATGGAAACGTCTTTGAAAAGATGCTTGCGCCGGGTGAAACGCTTGATGTAGAGCCGGGAGCGTGGCTCTGGAAAGACCCTTCGGTGCAGATGTCGGTTACAAACGTTGCGGCATCACAGCGCGGCGGTGGCATCTTCGGTGCAATCGGTGGCCTTGTCGCAGGTGCATCGATCATCCTCAACCGCTTCACTGGCCCCGGACGTATCGGCATGCAGTCAATGACCTATCATCCTCCGCAGGCTGAAGGGGCGCAACAGGCTGGTGGACAGAACAACCTGGGCAATCTTGGGAATCTTGGCGCACTCGGCGACCTCTTTACCTAGACCATATACAAGAGGCGTGATAATACGTACCCTGTATCTGTAGGGACCGATTTATCACGTCCGTGTGTACAATAACATCATCGCTAACACGGACGTGATAAATCGGTCCCTACAGATACAGGGTACGTTCTTACGATGGGGCATTTCCTTTTTCTTTGTTGATGCGCAATATTTTGAGCATGTATTGCTCGGAGTTGAGATAAAATGGGTTGCGCCTGATGTATTTGCCCACGACAGAGATTGGATGGAGCTTCAACATCTCGACAATCAGACTGGGAAGCAATTTGCCGTGATCATAGTGCATGAGCGCAATAATCGGCGCATTCTGGAAGGTGAAGACGGCATCCGAGGCGGCTTCGTACTTCAAAATCTGCTCCGGTGTAGCAATATCCTTCGTGAGCCACGTCATGTCGATAGAGATGCGTACTGCCTGCCATTCCTCGCGCAATGCCTGTGCAATGAACGTCTGATGAGACGAAAGTAAGAAATAAGGATCGAAACGTTTGCCATTC
>DAIQNC010000051.1:9444-11529 GCA_036788655.1 Ktedonobacteraceae bacterium | reverse complement strand
ACCTATTTGCTTGAAATGCTCCGTCCCGTGACGCTCCCTGGTTCTTTCACCACCTTTTTGACCTATTTTGCTAAAGTGTGGATTCCCTTGTTTCTTTGCATTTGCCTTCCCGCCTTCTTTAGCAAGTGACTGGAAATGCTCTAGCCCATGCTTTTCCTTCGTCCTATTGCCCCCCTTTTTGCCAATTTCGCTATAATATGCTGCATCACGTTTCTTGTGCTTAACGGGTAGGTCGCTATCCGAGGGGTCAGCAGCTACCGACTCACTTCCCTGTTCTCGTTGTTTCTCCTGATGCAGTTCTGGCTCCTGTGAACCTCCTTGCTCCAAGTCTGGATACCTTTCCCCGTGCTATCAAACTCTCTCCTATATCTGTGCAGGTCTCTTGATTCCAGGTTTTCGAGAAAACATCGCATTTCTACTCGACAAAAACCGGCATCTGTTCGTATCAATCCCCCCGAATAGACACGAATAGATGAATCGGTGCAGGAGAGAAACCGCAAGGCCCTTGAAAGCGGTATGCAACCGACATCTATAATGGCATGCAATGTAAAATTATTTTATAGTTTACCAACTATAGATGTATGTCATGTGGATAAAATAAGATGTCTTTCAAAAAAACCTGTGCTGTCAGTATAACTACCTACTATGCATTTGTCAATAAATTTTTCATGAAATACTTACAGGATTATTCTTCGTTAATGAAGAGTGGCCCGGTATGACGCATTCGGGGGCGTTCTGTTTGAGGAAGACCGGGATGTTTATGAGCGATACGCCAGCGCAATTTACGTTCACGTGCCTCGATGAACTCAGATGCGAGGCGGTCATACACGCCTTCCCATTCATCGAGAACAGTGTTGCGGTCATGTTTAGCGATGATTTTGAGGCTTGCCTGTCCCATATCAGTGCGTAGCTGTGGATTATCCACAAGCGTATCTATCTGTCGGGCGAATTCATCGCTATCACCGGGAGTGAAGAGGAAGCCATTTTTGTCGTGATGCACGAGTTCAGGTAGAGCATAGGAATTGGCGGCGATGATGGGAAGTCCACAGGCCATTGCCTCCATCGTTGCCAGACTTTGCAGGTCGGCCTCCGAAGGAATGACGAAGAAGGCAGATGAGCGACGGAGCGCGAGCAAGTCGTCATCGCGCACGAAGCCCAGGAAACTGACGCGATCCTCTATGTGAAGTTGCGTGGTGAGCGCAACCAGTTCATCCTTCAAAGGGCCTGTGCCGACGAGGGCGAAATGTGCCGAACTCTGCATTTTTGCAATCGCATGTAGCAAGACATCGACACGCTTCTCTTCACTGAGTCGATTGACGTGCAAGACGAGTGGACGATCCTGGGGCAACTGGAAGCGCTGCATAATCTCTGGATTATATGGACCGGGTGTATATTGTGACAGGTTTATGCCATTCGATATCACCCGTGCTGGCGCGTGTAGACCGTGTTCGTAGAGCAGATGTAGTGCTGGATGTGTGGGAGCCGTCACATACTCGGCGTGATTGCAGAAGTTAACCAGATAGGTATAGCTGATATTGCTGAAATGTTTGCCGATAACGGGGTCGGACGAGAGCGAGCGGCTCATGTTGATAGGCAAGTAGTGGTTGGTAACGATGACGGGTTTACGAAGATTACCACCCATGATTTGCGCGATATTGCCCAGAACAGCAGGTGAGTGCAGGTGAATGATATCGGGGTTGCAGCGTTTGATGAGAACGCGCATGGGAATAAGCGGAAGGAATGGAATGCGAAGCTCTTTATACGCGGGCCATTCAAACGAGGAGAAACGGTAGATGTGTACCTTTTTATCCATGCGGTGCTGCACATCACGTGGCCCATAGCTGGGCGCGACAACAAACACCTCGTGTCCACGGTTTGCAAGGTCATGTGCAAGGTGATATGTGACATTCGGGACGCCGCCCACCATTGGTGGGTACTGGTCCGAGACAATCATGATACGCTTTCTGGACATGGCTCTATCACTTTGCTTGTGTTGATCATTTTTTTAATGATAAACCGATTCTGTAGGGGCGTTATTCTATAACGCCCTCGTGTCTTCTATTGCCGCTGGTTTTAATGCCTTCG
>DAIQNC010000051.1:0-9388 GCA_036788655.1 Ktedonobacteraceae bacterium | reverse complement strand
ACAGAATTACGTTATGCCCCGTTCTCTGCTTCGCTGGCAGGTGTCTCCCCGGCATTCTCTTCAGATGTCTCTGCGGCGGCCTCTGCCTCAGCGGACTCCTCAGCACGTGTGACGTTGACCTTAGCAATTGGCTCTGCCGGGTCGGTGATGAGTGTGTAGTTTGCAGGGAGCTTTACGTCGCTGGCATGGAGTATCGAGTCAAGTTCGATGAGCGGTGTGATGTCTACATCGAGGCTATCGACGATATCGGATGCGCGGCACTCGACCTCAAGAGCTTCGAGCAGGTGCAACAGGACGCCGCCTTCATTCTTCACAGCGAGTGACTCGCCAACGAAGTTGAGCGGAATTTTGACCGTCAGCTTCTCCTGCATATCGACGCGGAAGAAGTCGATGTGGAGAATGTGTCCAGATTTTGGCTCGTGCTGGACGTGGCGAATGAGGGCATTCTGGGTCGCGCTACCTTGCTGTTTGAGTGCGAAAATGCCCGTTGTCTTATGCTCGCGCAGGAGACGCGCAAACGTTACAGCGTCAATCTGCACCGCTTCGGAATCCTGGTTATGACCGGAGATATTGGCTGGAATGATGCCAGCACGACGAAGCTTTTTTGTTGATTTGCCCGTAATTTCACGGGGCGTGACCTCTAGTTCAACTTGTTCTGCCATGATATTTTTCCTTTGATTAATGTTTTTTGATGGTTGCGCGTCTGGCTTGAAAATATGCCAGGAGCGCATCAAGTTCATACGTATTCAAAACGTCTTCGGCTCGCAACCACCCTTTTCGCGCAGTCCCTATACCATAACGCATAACGTCCAATCCTGCAAGCGCATGAGCATCGGGATTGACGGGAATTTTGATGCCTTTGTCACGTGCGCGATGCACGAGATGCCAGTCGAGGTCGAGGCGCGTAGGATGTGCGTTGATTTCGATACACACACCATGCTCTGCCGCCGCGTCGATGACTGCTTCCATATCAAGTGCGTAGCCCTCGCGTCCAAGCAGGATACGCCCTGTTGGATGACCGATGATGTCGGTGTAGGGGTTCGAGATGGCGCGAATCATGCGCTGCGTCTGCTCCTCTGGCGAGAGGTTGAAGTTGCTGTGAATCGATGCAACAACAAAATCGAGCGTGGCGAGCGTCTCATCATCGAAGTCGAGCGAACCATCGCGCAGAATGTCGCACTCGGTTCCTTTGAGGATGCGGAAGCGTCCAGCGAATTCCTCGTTGAGACGATCAACTTCCTCGCCCTGTTGACGGAGCCGCTCCGGTGTAAGACCATTGGCGTAGGCGGCAAGCTTGCTGTGGTCGGTCAGACCCAGATAGGCATAGCCGCGCACCATACACGCCTCTGCCATCTCGCGTATTGTGTTGTGTCCATCGCTCCATGTCGAGTGCGCGTGTAGAACGCCGCGCAGGTCGCTATCCTGCACCAGCTTCGGGAGCTTTTTCTGTATAGCGGCCTCAATTTCGCCCATATCTTCGCGCATCTCTGGTTCGATGTATTCCATGCCCAGAGCGGCATAAAACTCAACCTCGTTCTGGACGGGTATGAGTTCGCCTAGTTCGTCTTTACCCTTGATTTTGAACATGCCATAGTCGTTGATGGTGATGCCCATGCTGAGGGCGCGACGACGCAACGCGATATGATGTTCGCGTGAACCCGTGAAGTGGTGCAGCGTGTAGGGAAACTGACTATCGTTGACGAGGCGAAAGTCCATTGCAATACCCTCGTTCAGGACAACGCTCGATTTGGTATCCCCTTTACCCGTGATGGCCTGAACAGAGGGTTGTTGGGTGAAAAAGTCCATAATCGAACGGCGTACATCTATACTTGCGTCATCGGCAACGCTCGCCACCATGTCGATATCCTTGACGGTATCGCGGCGGCGACGCAGGCTGCCGCCGATTTGCAATCGCATAATCTGTGGTAGTGTCACGAGGGCGGCACGGATGCGCTCGGCCTCGTCTTCCACAACAGGATAGAGAAAACGCCCCGAATGCTGTGCGAGGAAGGCGATGCCCTGTAGAATTTTGTCCTGCGTCTTCTTGCCCATGCCAGGAAGTTGCGCCACTCTGTTCTCCTGACACGCCTGTTCGAGTTCCGCGATGGTTTCGATATGCAACTGGTCATAGAGCGTGTTGATGCGTTTGGGGCCGAGACCGGAAATGCGGAGCATGTCGAGTTTGACGGGCGGCGTATTGGCATGGAGTTCGTCGTAGTAGGTGATGTGGCCTGTCTCTACCGCCTCTTCGATGCGCTTGATAATCGTCGGCCCCAGACCGGGTACGCCTTTCAGCTTGCCCTCGGCAACAAGCTGGTGAATGTCGCCATCGAGCGAGCCAAGTGCGCGTGCGCCATTCTCATATGCGCGTACCTCGAAGACGCTACTCTTATCTGAAATAGAGAGCAGCGTAGCGATATCTTCCAGCAGAGCCACGATTTGATTTTTTTCCATTCCATCCTCAATTCAGGCGCATATCGAAAAATTCTGGTTCGCGTGTCGAGACCTCGAACGGATGACGCCCTTTGAGGTCACGTGCGAGATAGCGTTTACAGTCGAAATGGACGACGAGCCAGCAATAGATATCCTTCGTCACGAAAACGGCATCCCACGGATGCTCGCTTCCCATATCTAACACACGGTTACAGACGAAGCAACGTGCTATACCAACGTTGACTGCCTGCTCGAACCATTCATAGACAAACTGATGCATGTCTTGCAGCGTCATCAAGTCCAGACTCGATTGTGGATAGCCGAAGAGAACGGGGTCGAGGCATTCGCGGAAGTCGTCGGATGCGCGGCTCAAAGCAATGATAGGAGCCTTAACAGTAATCTTGACCTCTTGCTTCTCCTCATCGACGTTCCCATATTGCTCATCGTCAGGAGCGTACACCACATCAGTCAGGAGCAGTCCTTCACGTGCAAACCAGGATAAAAGTTCGTTTCGCATGAACGTATTGTACACCATATGGGAAGTAGCATCTGATATACGCCCGTGATTTATCACGGCATTACAGGTATTCGCGTTACTTCGTCCATCTCCATCAATTGCAGGAGCTTTTCTAGCGTATCCGTTTCGGGGAGTGGCGTATAAATCATGATTTTGAGGTCGGGCTGAGTCGGCACTTGCAGGGTGGTATGCTCGAACATCAAACATCCCACCAACGGATGCTCTATCTCTTTTAGCTCATCACTTCTACCCCGTACATCGTGACGGGGCCACCATGCGCGAAACTCAGGACTGACGCGCTGCAAATCGGCTATTAAGCGTTTGAACCATGCTTCATCGGCATAACGCGCACTTTCAGCACGAAATTCCGCAAGCACTCTCTGTGCTACCTGCTCCCAATGAGGAGTGTAGACATGAGGAATCCTTGGATTCGCAAACATACGCCAGATAGCGTTACGGTCATACGGTGGTATCGACTGCGACAACAAAAGGATATGCTCAGCAGCAGTATTCCAGGCGAGATAATTCCAGCGACGATCAATAATGTATGCCGGGAATGGATTAAGCGCACCAAGCACCCGGTGTAGTGCCGGGCTTACCTCTTCTTGAGAATCGTATGTATCCACGGGATATTGCTGATTGGCAAGCAAGAAAAGATGTTGCCGTTCATCGGAGGTGAGTTGTAACGCATCGGCAATGCTGTGTAGCACCTCGCCTGAAGGGTGAATAGCGCGTCCTTGCTCCAATAATGTATACCAGGAAACGCCCACATTGGCTAACTGCGCCACCTCTTCGCGCCGCAGTCCTGGTGTACGCCGCCTTCCGCCGCCCATCAATCCGACCTGTTCAGGCGAGAGGCGCATACGGCGAGTGCGTAAGAAATCCGCCAGTTCCTGTCTACGTTGTTCGTCGCTCATAGTCTCATATCCCCTTTGCACCATATCCTATCAGTCTCAGTCATACGATAAAGAGACGCTGGTTATATGATAGCTTTCATGTCATACTTTTAAGTGTATCACACGTCAAACTGATAGCTTAATGTAACGCTATCTGTAGTCTGGCGATAATAAACTTTTAGAAACAAAATCGGCAAGCGTGTAGGGACCGATTTTGAACGTGAATTTTCATCATCGCCAGACTACAGATAGTTGTCAACGAGAGAAAGAGGAAATTTTCTATGGTATCGCAACCAACGAATGAACATACGAATCTGTCAGCTACAGCCGCAGGGACGTTCACAATGGCTGAGGGTCTAACGGTTACACGCATGGGGTACGGCGCGATGCAGTTAGCTGGCCCAGGCGTGTTTGGCCCACCAGCCGACCGCAACGCTGCCATAGCCGTACTGCATGAGGCGGTGAAGCTTGGCATTACGCATATCGACACAAGCGATTTCTACGGCCCATACGTCACCAATCAGATTATCAAAGAGGCTCTATATCCTTATCCTGACTCGCTGCACATCGTTACGAAGGTTGGAGCGTTACGAGATGCCGAGGGAGGATGGCCCCATGCACTGGCTCCTGAGCAATTGCGCCAGGCCGTACTCGACAACCTCAACAATCTTGGTCTCAACTCGCTCGATGTCGTCAATCTGCGCGTCGGAGGATTCGGTAGCCCCACTCCTGGCTCGATTGCCGACCCGTTCAAGGTACTCGTGCAACTACAACAAGAAAGATTAATCAAGCACCTCGGTATCAGCAACAATGCCGAGCAGGTCTCCGAGGCACAATCTATCGCACCCATCGTCTGTGTGCAGAACAACTACAACCTCGCTCATCGGGAAGATGACGCTCTGATTGATTCACTTGCGGCACAGGGCATCGCCTTCGTACCCTACTTCCCGCTCGGTGGTTTCTCACCACTTCAATCCGACACGTTGGCATCAGTCGCTACTCGTCTCAACGTTCCACCGATGACCGTTGCGCTGGCATGGCTGCTCCATCGCTCGCCGAACATTCTGCTTATCCCAGGAACATCATCGGTTGAGCATCTGCGTTCCAACGTCGCTGCTGCATCGCTGAAGCTTTCCGCGAACGATTTAGCCGAATTGAACAATATTGCTGCGAAAGCATGACCATAGCAATTTGAAGGGTTGCAGGGTGTAATGATGGAGATTGACAAATGCCCAGATTATTTGTCAATCTCTATCATTCCGTCCCAACAGTTTGCTTTGCCTGTTTCCACAACGCAATCCATTCGTCTCTCCCCACACTATCAAAACTTCGTCTCTGTTCGCGCAACATCTGCTCCATCATCTGAAAACGCTGGCGGAATTTGCGGTTGGCCTGTCGCAGCGCGGCCTCGGCATCGACGTTGTGCCAGAGGGCGATGAGTGCAACGACGTAGAGCAGGTCGCCAATCTCCTCGAATTGGTGTTCAGGTGTGGTGGCTTCGCGTAACTCGTTCAGTTCCTCGTCGAGTTTCTTATAGACATTCTCGACCATGCTATAATCGAAGCCTGTTTTACGGGCGCGTTTCTGATATTCCTGGGAGACTGTAAGGGCAGGTGAGGCGAGCGGTACGCGGTCAAGTACGCTTTCGTTCTGTACATCTTTGCCAGCTTTCGCACGCTCCTGACGTTTGATGACTTCCCAGTTCTGCACGACCTGTCCGGCTCCCTCGACCTCGACGTTGCCGAAGACGTGTGGATGGCGGCGAATGAGTTTAGCGTTAATGTGTTCGTAGACATCGCCGATAGAGAAATCTCCATCTTGCCGTGCGATTTCGGAGTGCAGGTAGACCTGTAACAGGACATCGCCGAGTTCCTCGGAAAGATGCTCCATGTCGTTCTCTTCGATGGCTTCAACTGACTCGTAGCTTTCTTCAAGCATGTAGCGTACAAGGCTTTTATGTGTTTGCTGACGATCCCACGGACATCCATCGGGTTCACGGCGAAGGCGCATCGTAATATAACGGAGCGTTTCAGGTAAGCGCAACGGTTGAAGAGGCTCGACGGGCGGAACATAGAGCGTACTGAGGTGATTGGCGAAGTTGTTGCGGTCTAACTCGTACAGAGGCATCTCTAGCACTTGTTCCTGCGACTCGGCTATTTCATCTGACTGCTCATCAGTGTTGAATGAACGAGAAACCCCTGCGGCACGTACCAGTTTGACCATCAATTCGTCGGGATAGCATTCGCTGAGGGCAAGCTTGACGGCACTGGCGAGGCGACGATTGTAGACCTGCGTTACGAGCAGAGGAATGGTTGGAATGACCTTTCCGGCGATTTCGTCTTCATCTAATGAGGCAAGGATGGTTGCATCGAGTATTTGCGTTCCTGCATCGAAAGGGTCGAGTCCAACGGCTGTGCAAACAGGCTCAAGGAATGAGAGACCTGCGACGATAGAGGTACGTAGGCCGCGCTCCTTTGCCATATGAAGTACAAGTTGTACCGAGGATTCTCCTATGAGAGGATGACCGGGAACGGCGTAGATAATGGGTTGCTGTGTGGCGAGCGTACACACCTCTTCGGCTATCTGCTGATAGAGCGTAGTCCAGTCGGCGGACTCATCATACAGGGAGTCGAAGGACTCTATATGCAACGTAGGCAACGCTTCCCATAGTGGTTGGACAGTCGGGTGAATGAGTGTACGAAAGTAGACGGTTTGCTGTTGTTGTGCCGCATGTGCCAGTACATTGCGTGCCTGTAGTGTAAGGTCATCGAAGTTGCCGGGGCCGAGACCGAGAATAGTAATGTTAGTAGGTGTGCTGTTGGACGATTGCATTGTATCAATAACTCTCCTGAGAAGTGCTTGCTGGTAGTTGTATGGATAGGCATGTTGATGGCCTGAATCAATGCAAGAAAACTGACATGTGTATCTCTCAGTGAACATCATAGCATATAAGGCGGCCTGATTGATACAGGAATAGAGATGTACACAAAAAGCTCAAATTGTCTCTCTGGAAGGGCTTGCATACGTATATAAAATAGCTCATCTCCTCAAATGAGCGATGTGTGCTCAGTGAATATGTCTTCAATGAAGGAGGAACTCATGCAGGGAAAGCATTTCCTGGTAAGAATCGCCCTTTTCACAGCCATCCTCGCAAGTGTTCTCGTAAGTGCGACAACTGTGTCTGCTGCAACCAGGTCTACGGTTATGCAACAGGGACTCAGCAACGGACAGCAGCAAGTGTTGTACAGCATTGCGCGACAGACCTGGCGTTTCTTCGATGCTGACACAGACCCCAATACGCACCTACCTATGGACAATCTTGGTCTGTACGGCGCACCATCAGGACCATACACCTCTCCTACAAATATAGGTGTGTATTTCTGGAGCGTTGTAGCGGCGCAAGACATGGGCATCATTGATGCCAATGGTGCATACCAGCGTGCGAATGCAACATTGACGGAGGTAGAACAGCTCAGCAAATGGCAAGGTTTCCTTTTTAGTTGGTACAATACCACGAATGGTCACAGAATCTCCGGGCCGGGAGGAACTGACCAGGAAGGACAGCCAGCCAAAGGTGCTTTCATATCCACCGTTGATAATGCGTGGTATGCGACAGGATTGATTCTGATACGTCAGGTGTTTCCGAGCCTGTCATCACGTGCGACGGCATTGCTGAACGCCATGAATTTCGGCATTTTCTATGACAACGGCGACCAGAGCCAGAGTGTCACGGCTGGTCAGATGTATGGTGGCTACAACGCCGATGAGGGGCCAGCGAGTTTCCACTATGGCATACTCAATGCTGAAACTCGCATAGCAGCTTATATCGGCATTGGTATGCATCAAATGCCCGGTGATGTATGGTGGCGAACATGGCGCACCTTGCCAGCCGACTTCACATGGCAGGGGCAACCACCACAGGGTTATAGCACGACCTGCGCGGACCCACAATCTGGCAAAACGTTTTCCGTTTTCGAGGGACATTATAGCTCTAATGGATTCAACTTTGTGCCAAGTTGGGGAGGAAGCATGTTCGAGGGGTTGATGAACAATCTGGTTGTTCCAGAGACCTCGTGGGGACCAAAGAGTTTCGGCTTGAACGACCAACTATATGCCCAGGCACAAATGGCATATGCAACGCAGACGTTGCATTATCCCGTGTGGGGACTCTCCCCTTCCAGTACGCCAGATGATACGGGAAACTACGATGCCTATGGCGCACATGGCCTGGCATCGAATGCGAACTGTTGCCCTTACGATGAGACAGCAGTAACGCCTCATGCGTCATTCCTCGCACTGACGGTTGACCCGCAGGATGCCTTCAATAACATTCAGACGTTGCGTTCACTCTACAGCGGCATCTATGACCAGTATGGTTTCTTTGATGCCGTCAATCCTGTAAGTGGTCAGATAGGTCATCGTTACCTTGTGCTAGACCAGTCGATGATTATGGCGGCTCTGGATGATGCGTTGAGTGGACAGGCGATGCAACAGCACTTCGCGCAAGACCCGGTGATTGCTGCCGCTCGACCATACCTGTCTGAGGAAAGTTTTTCCATTCCCTAGTATCATCTCTCCCTGATTTCAGGATGAGGATAAGAGAATAAAACCCTTGCGAAAATCTGTGAGTATGCGGATGCACATCAAATGTGTATCCGCATACTCATAATGACCAACAAAGACAAAGCATATAGAGCTATGAAGGATTGTCGAAAACGCAACAACATGTTATGCTACTTGTAAGATATATTTCGAGTGTACGTGCCGCTCATCAATAACATAGATTCGTCCACGCACGTTGTATTATAAGATGTAAGAATATTAGGAGGCTGTTCGTATATGGCAACAACTGAATCGACGACATCGAACGAGGTGCAGAAGCCAACTTGTCCCGTCTGCCACAAATCGGATATGGTGATGACGATGGAGCGAGCGTATGACTCTGGTGTGGCGCGTACTGCACCGCCCGATATGCCGACAAAGACGGTTGGGATGATGAAGTATATTCTGACGAGCGGAGTGCTTGTGGGTATCTTCGTGTTTCTGGTGATTGTGCTGATCGGTTCCGAGGTACTGCAAAATGTGTATATCGAAGCGGTACTGGTTTGTTTGACGCTCATCAGTATTGTTGGTGCGCTGGTGACTTCATATATTGCCTTCCAGCGTGTGGTGAAGGGTGACGCGGAGGCAACCGAACGCTTTCCTGCGTGGGATCGAGCTATGGCGGCCTGGAAGTTGTTGGACTACTGCAAGCGCGACGATGTGGTATTCGACCCACGTAACAACAAAGTCATCACGAACGAAGCTCTCGCTGCCCTGCGCTCCATGCAAGAAGGTACAGCAGAGCAGGTAGCAACGACGCTCGTAAAATAACATCGGGTTTTCACAACATGGCTCGACCGCCTGATGTATAAAGTTTTGGAAATAAAATAAGAGACCGTGTAGGGACAGATTCATCACGTCCGTATGTAAGCAACTATCCAATTTGCGGACGTGATGAATCTGTCCCTACACGGTCTCCTGCCTCGGAAAACTATTCAAT
>DAIQNC010000050.1:8190-11547 GCA_036788655.1 Ktedonobacteraceae bacterium | reverse complement strand
CTATAGTCGCACAATGCTCAAAATCTGCTGGGAAGAGGCATTTCATCTCAAACATGGTGAAGATATTGTTATCACGCTGGCAATGGGAACAAATCAGCAGCGCGACATGCTTCAGGAAGCTGCAAATCGCTGGTGGGAACCAACGATGATGTTCTTCGGCCCCGATACATCAGCAGAGCAGGACGACGCCATTATCTGGGGTATCAAAGAGAAAACAAACGAGGAACTACGTCAGGCGTGGCTCAGTCGCTACGTCAAACAGATACGCGAACTCGGCATTACCATTCCTGACCCCAATTTGCATTATGATGAAACTGCGAAACGCTGGGAATACACCACACCTGATTGGAAGAAACTGGCAAGCATCGTCACTGGACACGGCCCTGCCTCAAAACAACGCCTCGGCTTCCGTCAACTCTCATATGACGAAAGCGCATGGGTGCGACAGGCTATTATGGGACGGAGAAGAGTAGTGTAATACGTGGAAGGAGGGTAGCTATGGCAATCTACGAAGTGTTCCGACAGGAAAAAGGCGCGGGGTTTTTACAGCACGAGGGCAGCGTTGAGGCTCCTTCGTCCGAATTAGCAATTCAATATGCACGTGAAACCTATAGTCGTCGCTCCGAGGCTATTCGACTCTGGATTGTGCCTCACGATGCAATTGTCGAAGTAGACAACGCAGATTTTCTACGCCCACCAATCGAGCGCACGTATCGCACAGGTGAAGCCTATCGTGTGACGGTCGAGAAACGCCGCCAGATACGTGAACAAGCACAGGAAGCGCAAGAGGCACAGCAGGGGGCAAACGAGCATGAGTCCTGAAACACAATCTGCCCTCTACCGCTATCTACTCACGATTGGGGATGACGAGCTTGTGCTTGGCTCACGTGACGCCGAATGGACAGGTATTGCTCCCATCATCGAAGAAGATGTCGCTTTCAGTTCGTTAGCACAGGATGAAATTGGACACGCTCGCCTCTTTTATGGCCTCGCTGCCGAACTGGTTGATGGGGATGTTGATTTCATTGCCTACCTGCGCCATAAAAATGAATACTATCATGCCCGTCTGCTCGAATCGCGTTTCACCGTCTTCTATGACCCAGAAGGCAACCACGAAGGAAGTGTCGAGTGGGCAAAAGCTATCGTGCGCCGTTTCCTCTATGATATATTCGATGAGCTACGCCTTGAATTGCTTGTATCCTCAACGTATGAGCCACTTGCCAATGCGGTACAAAAGATACAGCGTGAAGAGAAATATCATCGCTGGCACGGTGAGACATGGTGGAAGATGCTTGCGACAACCTCGAAAACGACACGAACATATCTGGAAAAGGCACTCGACTCCCTCTGGCCCGACATCCTCGCCATGTTTGAAGAGGCTCCTGGTGAAGACATGCTACTGGCGGAAGGCATCATTGCACAGAGGACTTCGGATTTGCAAGATGCATGGTTTGAACGCATCTACCCCTACTTCAAAGAAGGGAATGTGCCATTTCCGGGCGGCAAGGTCGGCCTCTACTGGGATTTCTGGGTCAAACCCTGCTTTGGCGGTCGCCAGGGTGAACACGGTGAGGGATGGGATGAACTTTATGACGAGATGACTTCGGTTCGCAAGCTTGCCCCAGAAGGAGCGTGGTAGCATGAATACTTCTGATATCGCTTACACATCGCTCACGCAACAAGAGCTAGAGCAACACATCTGGGACTTGCTACGAGAAATACCAGACCCCGAAATCCCTACCATCAATCTCGTTGACCTGGGCATCATTCGCAAAGTCATCATTACTGATAACGCGGCACAGGATACCAGTCCTTCATGGCATATTCGTGTCGAGATGATGCCTACGTTCGTTGGATGTCCCGCCCTGGACATGATGAAACGTGATATACAACGCACACTCTCTCTATGTGGTACAGTAGATGTCAAGGTTGTGTACAGCGAGGTATGGACAACGGAGCGAATCACAGAGGCAGGGCGAACAATGCTTTGTGCAGCAGGTCTCACTCCACCGCCTCGAAAAAACGTGATGACGCTACCGATGTATCAACAGGCCGTCGCGCACCAATGTCCGCATTGTGGCTCGCAAGATACACACCTTGATAATCTCTTTGGCCCTACCCCCTGTCGCGCAATTGGCTACTGTGAAGGTTGCCATCAACCATTCGAGCAATTCAAAGCAGTTTAATCTACGGCTATAGGAAGAACGATGACGTTTTTTTCGTATTTCATAAGAAACGAGGTAGTCCAATGAAATCTACACATCTCTTCGACGAAAAGAAGATGGCCTTATTCCCCGGCGTCGATGCACAGATTTTTGCTGGTGACGGTGTTATGGTGATGCACGTTCAGCTAGAAAATGGTGCTATAGCCTTGCCACATGCTCATCATCATGAGCAAATTTCTGTACTACTTCATGGTACGGCAGAATTTACCGTAGGAGAGGAAGTAGCTACATATCACTCAGGTGATGTTGTACTCATCCCAGGCAACATTGTTCATTCCGTCAAAGCCATCGAAACGTGTGAACTTATTGAGGTCTTTACTCCCGTCCGCGAAGACCTGATGGCGAGGTATGAGCATGTTTAACTCCGAAATCGAGACGATGCCACGGGAAAAACTACGAGAACTCCAAAATGAGCGTCTCCATAACATCGTTCACTACGTCTACGAGCGCGTACCTTTTTATCGTGAGACGCTTGACCGCGAAGGCATCAAACCTGATGATATACGTAATGTTGACGACCTGCATAAGATACCGTTTACTAAAAAGCAACACTTACGAGACAATTATCCGTTTGGTCTGCTTGCCGTCCCACGTGAGCAACTCATTCGTATACATGCTAGCAGTGGCACAACAGGCAAGCCCACCGTTGTCTGCTACACAAAAAATGATGTTGATGTTTTTGCCGAAGTGAATGCTCGCTCACTTGCTACCGCAGGGGCGAAACCCGGAATGATTTTGCACAATGCGTATGGCTACGGACTCTTCACGGGTGGTCTTGGCATTCACTACGGTGGCGAGCGGCTTGGTATGAGCGTCGTCCCCGTTTCGGGCGGTGCGACACAACGGCAAATCACGCTCATTCTCGATTTCAAACCAGAGGTTATCTGTTGCACACCTTCGTATGCCCAGACGCTCGGTGAAGAATTCAAGAAACGTGGCATTGCACCAGAGGATATTAGCATACAAGTCGGACTATTCGGCGCGGAACCCTGGACAGAGACGATACGCAAAGATGTCGAGGCATCGCTAGGCGTCAAGGCAACCAATATTTACGGGTTGAGCGAGATTATCGGGCCAGGTGTCTCTCAAGAATGTATTGAGGCTCGTGCTGGAAGCCATATCTGGGAAGACC
>DAIQNC010000050.1:0-8180 GCA_036788655.1 Ktedonobacteraceae bacterium | reverse complement strand
GCTCGACGCACTCGATGAAGTTCGGCACCTGGATGCACGCCCTGTTCGAAGCCGACGTCGGTCTGCCCCTCGACGAACAACATCTCGGGGAAGCGCGAAGTCATCGATCCCAACACAGGCGAACCGCGCCCCGATGGCAAAGAAGGTGTGCTTATCTTCACCCATCTGACACGTGAAGCTATGCCACTTTTGCGCTACTGGACAGGTGACATTACTTATCTTACGCATGAACCATGCGTCTGTGGACGAACACATACGCGCATGGGGCCGATACGTGGTCGCTCAGATGATATGCTGATTGTACGCGGTGTCAATCTCTATCCAACGCAAATTGAAGAGATACTCACAGGTATTCCAGAGGTCGTACCACACTATCAAGTTCTCGTCACACGCGAACGCACGATGGATGAGGTCGAGGTAAAAGTCGAGATTACCGAAGACGTATTTCACCATATCGGGCAAGAGGTGCTTTCGTCTGACGTTATCGAAGCAGACCAGACAACACGTAATCTCCGCGATAAAATTTGTTTCCTGATAAAAGATACGCTCGGTCTGACTGTTAACGTCACACTTATGGCTCCTGGTAGCGTTCCAAGAAGTGAGGGTGGTAAGCTACGGCGCACTGAGGATCGAAGAAACCTGAGTAGTGTCCATTGAACAGCATTCATGTGATATGCTGTCCGTAGACATTCACTCAATGTTAGGAGACTATTCATGGCAGAACCTTTCGAGTATATTTCTCATTCTCGGCTTGTCTACAAAGACGGCTATCGCAATGCCTATCTCGGCGATGTACCTGAACCCGTTGTCTACGGTGTGCAGGGCAAGCTCCGCGAATACTATGGTGCTAAAGAAGGGCCACCTGTTGCCTCAACACTTGATCATATCGTTGCCGCAGTTGCTGGCTGAATGTACGGCACACTTGCCGGTGCTCTGTCAGGGCGCAAAATTCGATATGATCGCTCCTCATATACCGCAACTGTCGATGGTCGCATCGTTGGAATTGGAAAAACCATTCGCATCGAGTCGATAGCAATACATTACGATTTGACTGTTCCACCAGACACACGCGAAGCAACTGAACGCGCCTTACGTGTGCATCCCGAAGGTTGCCCTGCACATCAGAGCATCAAGGGTGCGATTGCCGTTACCTGGACTGCCACAGTGCATATAGGTGATGAAGTAATTTCGCTGGAAAGTGGAGACGACGCATCTGACAACAGTTGAAGTATGAAGGTCTAGTATCATTATCTACCACGGATAGTCGCGTATGTCATTACGCATAAAGGTAAGGAAAGCGGTTGAGGCAGGTGTATGGTAGACGTTCGTGTGCCATGCCAACAAGAGCGTTCTCACTGATGGTGGGTCGAGGGAGACAACCGCAAGAGCTTTTCCTGAAGCCTCAGCGACTGAGCGCGGAAGGATAGAAATACCCAAACCTTCGGCAACGAGGAGACGAATGGTACTCAGTTCACCGCTTTCAAGGAGCATTCGGGGTGTAAAACCTGCCGCAATGCTCCTTTGCATGATGGCGTGCTTCAAACCGGAGCCAGATTTGAACGAAATAAATGGCTCATCTCGGAGTTCTTCCATCGCTACACCTTGACGACCTGCCATTGGATGTTCGGGTGCTACTACTAAGACCAGTTCTTCGTCCAGAAGTTTTTCGGTCACAACTGGTAATGCATTCACTGGTTGAGGCCATGAGTTATCTATTATCTGAATTATCGACAAATCTAACTGCCCTGAACTCAGAAGTGCTACAAGTTGCTCGGTAGCTTCCTCGCGCAACACAATCTCTATCCCCGGATAGTGTGTATGGAACCTTGCTAAAAGCGTAGGAAACCGGAATGCTTCAAGTGATTGTAATGCACCAATAACTACTCTTCCTCGCACCAATCCACTATATTCCTGCATCTCTTTCTGCGCCCACTCTATCTCGGCAAGAATACGTTCCGCACGGATTAACAAAGCTGAACCAGCAGATGTAAGATGCACACGACGGCTTGTGCGCTCAAATAATGAGACGCCAAGCTCGTGTTCCAGTTGCCGAATTTGCTGTGAAAGGGCAGGTTGCGCGATATTGAGTCGTTCTGCCGCCTTCGTAAAGTGCTGTTTGTGAGCTACCTCTACAAAATAGCGTAACTGCCGAAGTTCCATATATGCCTCGATCAATAAGTATTCCCTCTTGATGTTATTGTAAACATATATTGGACTTATAGATAGAAGCATACTATACTTCCTAGTAGTGAGCAATACTAACATTGAAAATTTTCTTGGCCCGTTCAAGAGGAGGAACAAGCATGGCAAAGATTGGCTTCATAGGACTTGGTAAAATGGGAGGTCGTGTTGCAAAACGGTTCATAGATGCAGGACATACCATTATCGGATACAATCGCACAAAGTCAAAGGTGCAATGGTTGCTCGATGCTGGAATGCTGTGGGGCGAATCTCCACGTCAAGTTGTCGAAGCCTCAGATATCATATTCAGCATGGTCACAAATACCACCGCTTTACGTGAGGTGCTTGACAGCGATGATGGTATCCTGTCTGGTCTCACATCTGGAAAAGTCTACGTCGATATGAGTACCATCAGCATGAATGCTTCACAGGAAATTGCAAAGGAGGTTGAGGCTAAAGGAGCGCACATGCTTGATGCGCCTGTTTCAGGGAATGTGACGCATGTTGAGCAGGGTACGGTATCTATGATTGTTGGTGGCTCACAAGCAATTTTCGAGCAAGTGCGCCCCATCTTGCTGAATATCACGCCCAAAGTCACCTATGTTGGAGGCAATGGCAAGGCTATTTTAATGAAAATTGCCATCAATCTCGCCCTCTCTACTGAATTCCTGGCGTTCAGTGAAGGTGTTTTGTTGGCTGAGAAAAACGGCATTCCACGCGAACTAGCTGTCGAAGCATGGAGAAACAGCGCAGTGGCATCCTCTGCAACATGGCATCGTGCGCCATTTATTCTTGAAAAGCCTGAAGAAGTGTGGTTCAACGTCAACATGATGCAAAAAGACCTGTTGCTTGCTTTAGAGATAGGAAGGGCATCCGATGTACCACTTCCATCCGTTGCCCTCGCCAATGAACTGCTCACTTCTGCTCGTGCGATGGGGATGGAAAAGGAAGATTTCGCCGTCATGTTCGATGTTCTGGCAGTCATGGCAGGTGTGAAAAAACAATAACACGTGTTTTAAGCAAACTGGAGAATATTTTCATGCATCATGTAGCCAACTACGATAAAGCACCGTTTCTCGTACCACCAGCTTATGAGAAACACAGTCATGGATACTCACGCATAGCACTGGTTGATCATACCATTCCAGGCGCGGTTCATACGGGTCTAGGACTATGTAAGCTCGAACCGGATGGCGTCTTGAACTCGCACGTTCACTTTTATGAGGAGGCGTTTTTTATCCTGGAAGGACAGGTTTTAGAGCGTATCGACGGTCATGATTATCAGCTTGGACCGGGCGACTACGGCATTATCCAGTCAGGTGTGCCACATGCGTTGCATAATGTCTCCGACCAGCCTGTACGCTGGTTGGAGATGCTTTCACCACAACCAAAGGCCCCGACACAGGAACGTGATACCTTTTTCTTCAAGAAGGACACTCCGCTCAATAGTGGTAGTGTGCCAGATTTTCGAGACCCTATGACACGCTTTATCGGTCACTTTGACAACTCACAGATGCCGCCATTTTCGCTTTTGCAAATGGAAGGATACAGAGGTTCAAGCATCTCTGGCATCTCTCTCAAAATGCTCGTCGATCATATGCTTGGGGCGCAACACCTCACGCTCTTCATGGTGGAGTTTCAACCTGGCGGAGAAGGAAACATTCACGACCATCCGTTTGAGGAATCATATTTCTTCCTGAGCGGTGAGGCCGAAGCCATTCTGGACGGTAAAACGTATCATGTCAAGGCTGGTGATTATGTCTGGACTGGCGTAGGAGGTACACATGGTTTCTTCAACAAAGGCACGGTTCCGATGCGCTGGATAGAGACGCAAACACCTCAACCGCCTAATCAACAAGGCTTCCGTTTCCCTGCTGACTGGGCATATCTGGCGACAAAGCTGGATGTTGAAGACGAGTAATGCAAAACAGGCAATATGAATGACGTGTAGGGACAGGTTTACCACGTCCGCATAACCGTCTGAAAATGATGTTTATCTCGACACGGACGTGGTAAACCTGTCCCTACACATCATTCTTCCATGCGTAGCACATAAACAGGCTCACCATCAGATTGTTCTCCAGTACGTCGAAATCCAGCTCGCTCATAAAGCTTTTGAGCAACGAAATTTTCTGGATGGACTGTTAGACGAATCGTCTGACAACGGGGATAATGTTGTCTTACGAATTGGATAAACAGACTCAGAGCCTCTTTTCCGTACCCTCGTCCTTGATAACGATGGTCAATGAAAAAGTGGCATAAGAAATAGCTAGCGTCACTGCCAGGCTTGTGAGCAAAACTCGTGAACCCGACCATTGATGTACCGTCATAAAACACATAAGGACTCCAGGTTAAGCCACCCGGACGGATATAGGCTTTGGTAAGCGCGAGAGCAACAACAGGTATATCATTTCCTGCCACAAATCGTTGTTGTTCAGGTGCAACCGTTAAACATACAGCTTCACGCCAATTTTCACGTGTTACCTCTCGGATTGACATTTCTCTCATATGATTACTCACTCTTGCATTCCGCAAAGTCTGAATACTATTCTACAGAATACGGTATCACAAACACATTAAAGGATAAGATGATGGAACCAATTGTCACTCTTTACGAACGCGAACCCGTATCACCTGATACATTACCACCGACCCTTTTAGCACTCTATGGCGGTGGTTTCTCAATTCCTGTACACCTACAACATGAGCGTCCCTACATCATCGCAAATTTTGTGGAGTCTCTCGATGGCGTTGTCTCCTATAACGCTCCCGGACAGATGGGCGGAGGCATGATTAGTGGCGACAACAAGCAAGATCAGATGGTGATGGGGATGCTACGTGCTTATGCCGATGCGGTTATCTTCGGGTCGAGTTCATTGCGCGAAGATGCTGGACACGTTCGTATTCCTTCGTTTATCGCACCACAATTTACAGTTGATTATGAAGCGATGCGGCAAAAACTGGGAAAACGTGAGAAGTATCCTATCAGTGTCATTATGACAGCGAGCGGGAACATAGACTTGAACGAGCCTACATTTCATACTTCCGGCCTACGTGCTGTCATAGCTACAACTCAACATGGATATGATGCGCTACAAAAGCAGACTATTCCTTCATCAACTGATGTACGAGTGATCGAAACACAAGAAGACGAACGGGGCATATCACCAGAGCGTGTCTTACAACTGCTAGCAAGTGACTATAATGTGCAGATTGCGCTTTACGAAGGTGGGCCGACTCTGTTTGCCTCGTTTCTCGCCGCCCATTGCGTTGATGAGCTATTCTTGACATTCGCACCGCAACTGGTCGGGCATTCAGACGAGACACAGCGTCTTTCACTGGTAGAAGGACATGCTTTTTCACCGCAAGATGCTCCATGGGCTACGCTTGTGAGTGTGAAAAAGGCAAACAATCACCTGCTCTTACGCTACAGATTCGGGAACTTGTAGAGGCGTAATTCATTACGCCCGTGCGGTGTGGATGTTTCTACGAATCGCACACGGGCGTAATGAATTACGCCTCTACAGATAATCAAAGGGCTTCGCTGGTTTTCGCGTTCCCTTGACCGATATTTTCGATATTGCCAGTTGATGCACCTGTCTTCACTTCTTCCGTATCAGACGTATCGGATGCAGTAGATGTGGCAGGTACAGCATGAGCTTCGGCAGGGATCCATTTCCCTTCTGTCTCCGCCATTGTCTTGCCCTTTGCATTTGGACGATGGCGCAAGTAAAGAACGATACTCGCACTGATAACGGCGGTTGCGGTCAGCAGATGCACGAGATTGAATGGCGTACCAGGGAAAAACCACGAATCAGTGCGTAAGAACTCGATGAAGAAACGTCCAAGCGGCGACCAGATGAGGAAAAGCAGGAAGAGGTCGCCATTTTTGAGTTGCTTGCTGAAGCGACGCACCACCCAGAGCAACACAAGGAAACCAATGAAGTCCCACGTCATCTCGTAGAGGAACAGAGGTTGGAAAAGCGTGTTAGGCGGATACTTACTCAAGTCGCTATATTGTGGCACCCGATGAGCAGGGTCGATGATGAGTCCCCAGGGCAATTTCGTCGGCGGCCCGTATAGTTCCTGGTTGATAAAGTTACCGATGCGTCCGATTGCCTGACCAAGTATCAAACCCAGGCCAATCGCATCAAAGGAAATGAGATAAGGTAGTTTTCGCGCACGCATGAAGAGGATAAGCGTGAGGCCACCCAGGAGAAATGCACCGTAGATATGAATACCACCTCGCCACACTTCAACAATTTCGATGGGATTTGCAAGATATTCGCCAACACTTCCGGGGCCAGTACGCGGAGCCTGTATAAACACATAGTACAGACGTGCGCCCACAATAGCGGGAATGAGAACCCACATGAGCATATCCCAGATCGTGCCTGGGTCTTGTTTATGGCGTGCAACGTAACGACTTGCCACGAACGTGCCAAGGAAGATAGCGGCGGTCATGGTCAAACCATACCAGTGAAGGGCAAACGGCCCTATCTGTAAAAGAATTGGATTGACTGGTGGATGCATAACTTATTCCTGTTCATTCAAGATAGCCGAGGTCGTGAAGGCGACGATACACCTCTGGATCATCGTACTCATCCGTATGCTCGACAACGGTATCGGCAACGTTGATATTATTTCTGAATGCGCGTAAACGCTCCTGTAGTAATGCGACTTGTTCGGGCAATATATCACACAAGTTCGTCTTTTCATGCGGATCATTGAACACATCGTACAGTTCCAACGTGTCCTCACCCGTCTGAATCAGCTTGTAGCGACCGTTCCAGAGGGCATAGCGCGGATAGTCTAAATGACTTGCTTCAATCAAATCTGGGCGACGACGTTGCAGAACATTCAATGCGTTTTGCGGTGTCACGCCTAACGAGAATATACACTCCTGGTCTGGATCACTTGTAGGACTCTGCGCCAGGGTCAATACCTGCTCCGCCTCGGTTCCCATATCAGCAGCCGTCAAAATCGTGTTAAAGATGCGGCGCGTAGAAACAACGCGATCAACGGTTGTACCACGTGGAAGCTCGCCCGACGGGTCACGAATAATAAGTGGCACATGCACAAGCTCATTATACAGTGAGATGCTATGGCCCATCAGTTGTTTCTCACCAAGATGCTCTCCATGATCGGCACAGATAATGAGCAACGTATTATCTAACGCTCCACTCTCACGCATCCTTTTAAGAAACTCTCCGACGAGTTCGTCCTGATTGGCAACCTCGGCATTATACATGCCATCGAGAACTGCCTTCTCTTTCGCATCAATACTATCCGTTAAAGGTATTGTCAGCAAGGGGAGCAAGCCAACCAAAGACATCGCTATTGAACTGTCGCAGGTAGTGCTGTACTGCTCTATCATGTTGTACCTGTGAAGCGAACTGCTCTGTTAGACGTGCTGGTGGATGATAGGGCATATGTGTTCCCATCAAGTTGATGAAACTGAAAACGGGCTGGCCCTGCTCAACCTCTTTACGCTCGATATGCAATTTCGCCGCGTCATTGAGCGCACGATACGTATTTCCCTTAAAGCTTAAAGCTGTTTGCCAGAGAGGAGCGAGTAACGGAGAGAACGACAGGTCGAGCAAGATGTCAGAATGCGCGAACACGTCTTGCATCTCAGTGACAACATTCGCTAGAAAACGTTTGAAGTGCCTTCGATAGCGGTCAAATAGACTCAGATTTGCCGCAGTTTGATTGGGACGCGAGGTCATCCAGCCACTGTAGTTCAGAAAGCTCTGGAATCCACGATGCAAACCCGTATTTACCACACCAATCAAAGGATTGTTGCAAAAGCCCGCCGTAAAATACCCGTTCGTGCCGAGGCGTTCGGCTATGGGCGTCAACGTATCAGGTAACTTCGATGAGGCGTGCAACATGGTATGCCGTCCAGCATATAGCCCTGTGAACATAGATGTGTGAGAAGGTACAGTCCATTGTGCCGAAGAGTAAGCGTGACGAAAGAGGGTCGCGTCCGAGGCAAG
>DAIQNC010000049.1:11095-11726 GCA_036788655.1 Ktedonobacteraceae bacterium | reverse complement strand
GTCCTTCGAGCAGAACTGCTTTGTAGGACATGGCGATGCCAAACGGCTCAAAACGCGGCGTAATCTCTTGCCCTCGTGCGCGTAACTCTGCACGTGTCTCTTCGTAGATGGCTTCTTCGTCGTGAAGAGCTTTGAGGCCGCTATAACGCAAAATGGCCTTCTTGAGCCATTTGAGGCCAAAGAGAATAAGTATAACGCCTACTACCAGACGTAGTACATTCAATGGCACAAATTGAACTAATGCAACACCGAGCGTAGCGATGATGACAGCGAGTGTTGCTGCCGCCGCGAATGCACCAGCCAGCGAACTTCGCCAGTTGATGGTCACGCCAACGACAAGCACGATGGTAAATGCTTCGACAAATTCCACCGCAGAGGCAAGAAACGATGCCGAAGCAACAGCCCATTGCATGAAGTAACTCCTCTCCTGGAAGCGAGAGAATGATTGCGAAAGATGCTTCCACCCTCATTGTAACACGTAGCGAGCATCTTTATCGCTACAATCACAGCAAATTTTTACTGGCTACATTTCGTCGCAACCAGTTGGAGCCATGTGCGCGGTATTTCCGTCAATCCAAGCTCTTGACCTGTCTGATACACGGCATGTTCGAGAGCAGCAGCACCGTAGGAA
>DAIQNC010000049.1:0-11079 GCA_036788655.1 Ktedonobacteraceae bacterium | reverse complement strand
CCGGTAAAGCCCCCTCGATAAAGAGCCAGTATTGTCCCAGGTCACGCCATGCATCAAGCGAAAGAATGGCATCAGTGCGTACCTGTTCGACATCACAAAAACCACCGTGCTTCAACGAATCTACATATTCTTCTGGCGTCAACCATTGCATCGCCATTGCCTTCTCTTCTCGTGAAGTGCGTATATCTGGATGCTCTTTCCGCAACCAGCCAACTGCTCGACGAGTCCAGAGGCGATAAAAACGTTCTGTACCCTCGACATACGTCCCCTGATAGAAGGCACTGTTACAGGCAAAGATACCAGCAGGAGCAAGAATCTGAGCCATTTTCTCGAATGCTTCATGCTTATTGGGGACAAGGTGGATGGCGTTACAGAAAAACGCGGCATCTGCATTCTGAACAAGGCGAGGCAAGTCACTGACATCGCCCTGATGAAAAGTCGTCTGTACCTTCGGGTGTGCTTCGCGCATAGACTTTTCTGCAAGACGTACTGCCTCAGCCGCCGGGTCAACCCCAATCAGGTGAAGTGATGTCTCAGCATGAAGAGCTGCAACCTCTTCGGCAATCAAACGCGATACGGCCCCTGTACCACAGGCCATATCGACGATGGTAAGGGGCTTGCTCGATTGCACATCGAGATGAGCCAGTGCCTGGCGGACGAGCATGCGGTTCAGCTCTGTATAGAATGCATGTGCCGCGAACGGCTCGAAGGTAAAACGATTCGTCTCTTCGGTTTCTACGAATTTCATAGGTATCGGCCTTCCTCATGAAAAACATACGATAAATTCATTGTTATTTAGAGATAGCCGACCTTGAATAAGTTTCACGTCTTTTTATGGAAAGAGATTATATCGTTTATCCTCAAGGCAGTCGCTGCTAAAGGTGAATTGATACACCGCCATCAACGCTAATCACCTGTCCAGTGATATAACCGGCATCTGGAGAACAGAGAAAAGCGATAGTTGCCGCAATCTCTTCGGTCGTCCCAGGGCGTCCAAGCAGGGCCGCATCCGTCAGAAATTTTTGTTGCTGCTCGGTCAATGTAGAAGTCAACTCGGTCATAATGTAACCGGGCGCGACAGCATTTGCAGTGATGTTGCGGCTCCGCCTCTCTCGTGGAGTAGAAAACGTCAAAGCGATAAGTCCCGCCTTCGATGCAGCATAGTTTGCCTGACCTGCTGGCCCCATGATTCCTGCCACCGAGGCAACGTTGACGATACGCCCCCAACGTGCCTTCATCATGCCGCGAAGCACAGCCTTCGTACAGAGAAACGCTGAACGCAGATTACTGGTGATGATATGATCGAAATCCGCAGGTGACATCTGTAGGATGAGCTTATCGCGTGTTGTCCCGGCATTGTTCACGAGTATAGTAATCGAGCCAAGAGCCTGGGCCGCCTCACTAAAAAGGCGCGTTACCTCTTCCTCCTGGCTAACATCAGCCTGGATTGAAGTGCATCTGCGCCCGATTGCCTCAATCGCTGCTTTTGTCTCCTCTGCGGCGGCACTATTGCTGCGGTAGTTAATAACAATATCAGCACCGGCACGGGCGAGCCGTAAGGCTGTTGCGCGTCCTATCCCTTGTCCACTCCCCGTGACCAGTGCAATTTTTCCCGAAAGGGGAAGCTGTTCGTTTTCGTGCGTCATCACTGAACCATCCTTCTGGTTTTTTGCACCTCAGTATATCACGCGATGAGCGTCCATCGGGCAATGTTCTCTATAGTACCCTGTTTCCCCTGAATAGCTTGCTTATCCTACTTTCGCATGTTTTCTGCCATTCTGCTTAGGTCGTGGAATGGTTGTATCAAACGTCTCACTCGTATACGATTTGAGAGATAATGGTTGCGGGGTCTGAGATGACCCATCGGACAAAACTTCCTGTGGCGATGGCGTTCGCACATCATTTTCTATAATTCGCGGGATGCGTGGTAATGTGATATCGGGTTCAACATCATGCATTGTTGTTCTATCGTACACTGCTGAGTTAAGCTGCTCCATTGTGAGATTTCGTGCATTTCGCAGATTTGTGCCAAGCAGTACAGTACCATTCATATCGGTGACAAGCACATTCGCTCCTGTCACTATCGCGTCCCGTAAGTCTGCACCGGACAGGTTCGCACCCGTCAGGTCTGCACCAGAGAGATTTGCACGAACGAGGCTAGCCCCGGAGAGATCAGCCATATATAAATTCGCATTCACCAGACAAGCTCCTCGCAAGTCCGCATGTGCAAGATAGCGACGCGACAGGTCTTGCGCCGTGAGATTGGCATTGCTAAGACGTGCTGCCTGCGTATATTGAGTCTGTTTCGCATCCTCATCGGGCAAGGGAAGAGCAGCTTCCCCTGTTGCAGGCAGATGAGCCAATTCATATTCGATACTTCCACGCAAGGCCATTGATTGATAGTGTTGCTGCATTTGCTCGGCCCGTGACGCATCTTGCTCCGTCCACTGCTGCCAATCCTGTTGTACCTCTTGTACCTGGGCGACGACCTTTTTCTCCAGTTCGTTTGCCCGTTTCTCCTGCTGCAATTGCCACTGTTGTTGGCGCGTCTCCTGCGCCCGTTCCCAGCCTTCCTGTCGTAACACAATACGCTCCAGGCGATGCTGATATCTATGTATGGCAAAGAATGTAACAGCAACGGCTACCGCTATACCAACGGCTACACCAATAAGCAATACTTCTAGCATGACTCAAGCTCCCACAGATATTAGTATTGATACACGTCTATGACCCTATTCACTACGTTTACAACGCAACGATAGCAATAGCAGTAACGATAGCGCGACATAAGTAGTCCATTTCTACCGCTTCTGCTGTTGTATAACCTCCAAAAACATGCGACAATAAAAGAAACGAATGCCTTACCCCTTTTCAGGAGCTTATACCTATGAACTCATACAATGACCCTGTTCCTACCTCATTTCTTCTGGATGAGGAGAAACGACAACTTATACTTACATGGAGCGACGAACACGAAAGCATCCACAGTTGGGAAGCGTTACGCTGGGCTTGCCCCTGTGCGTGGTGTGCTGGCGAAGGTGGACAACCGGGTATGCTACAAGGCAGAAAGAGCCTCAGTACCGAGGAGACAACACTCGTGAACATCCAACCTGTAGGACGCTACGGCTTAACCCCCATATGGGAAGATGGTCACAAGACAGGTATCTATACATTCGAGAAGTTACGTGCCAGCGACGAAAGCCGCCTCAATAAGAACAAGTCCTAATTCTCAACTTTGACATAAGCCCGTATGGGTTATAGATGTTAGCATGTTCTTCATCCTACGTTATATGAAGTGATGACAGGAAAAAGCAGAGGTTTGTACATCAACCTCTGATAATGAAGATGGAGAACATGCAATGTCTGTAAAGCTTTCTACTGAGATATCTACATCTACTATTTCTAAGGCACGACGCAAAATTTATATTTCAAGTTTGATGATTCGCGTACTCATCGCTCTCGTTATCAGTTGGCTCATCATCATGGCCTTTTTCATCACCAACGTCGCATCGCGCTAACCCTTATTTTTTGCGGTCAACATCTTTTGAGAAGAACGGTCACTTGCCAGTTAAGAAGTTTCTTACAATCGTACCCATTCCGGCATGAGACGTTGTGTCACCGCAGGTCCATGGAATATCAAGTGTCGTGGGGGTGAACGTCGTATAGTCCTGGATAAGATGGTATGGAGTGAACTCCCAGGCAGTCCAATTGGCATTTCTGGAAGCCATGTAATTCATAAAATTGGTGACTATCTGATCTGCTTGAGCATGGGGAATCGTACCACACTGTACAGGCGTATAGGTGTTCACAATGGCTCCCCACTCACCATAGAAGATAGGGTAGTGGTTGAGCAGAGAACTCCATGCATTGTCTAATGATTGTGCTGAAGATGCGATTCCACTATAAATATGTAGCGAGTACATGACATTGGCATCATTGATTAAGTAGCCAGTAATACCATACCAGACCGCACCCAGACCGGGTTCAACGATAACAATCTGCCTTGCACCAACTGAACGGATGGCATTCACCAGGTCTTGCCTACCTACAATCGTTGCGCCATCGACAGTACCGCCTCCATGCAACCATGCCTGCCAACCATTTGATTGTGGCTCGTTGAATACATCAAACATCACCATTGGATTGCTCTGGAAGTGTCCAGCTATTGTACGCCAGAATGTAATATCTTCCGTCTTTGGGAAGGGAACATTTGTGCCATAAGGTGAACCACTTTTCGCATTGTCATGAAGATCAAGAATAACATACAATCCTGCCGCATTCGCCCTCTGAACCACTACATCAAGTTGATTAACATAATTTATGGAATCCCTTGCGTAAATCCAGTTAGACAGAGGGAGACGCACAGCATTCATGTTCCATCCTTGCGCCATCGTTATAAAAAGCGTCTCTGTAAACAACGTTGTTGGCATGTTACCGCTAAACCAGGAAGTAGGATTGATAAAAGAGCTTTCTATTTGTGCGCCATGAAGCACCAGAGGTTGCCCCTGAGCATTCACAAGATGCGCTCCTACGGCATGAGGAATAGTTGAAGGTATCGTTGTGTTCGTCGGCCCGGATGATGTGCCAGAAAGAGTTCCACTTGCAGACCCCTTAGAGATAGCACCAGAATGTGTACTAACAGAAGGCGTTACTGTTGGAGTGTGAGACTCTGTAGGCGATGTGTTATTTTCATTTTGCTGGGTAGAATGTGCTACGATGATAGGAGAAGTATAATGTGCAGAGGGAGTTTGTGTGAGTAATCCAGCATTCCAAATATGTTGACGTAGTGGTAATTGTATAAAGATAGCAGCGATAATTCCCATTATCAGCAGAATAACAATACTGGAAAACACTCTACGCAACAATTTTTTCATATAAAACTTTACCTGGCTACATAGTTGTGCAACATTAATACAGAACAATTTTTCGATATTACAAGCGATTCAAAATGGACACTGTCCTTTGAAGAAATATAGCTGTTCTGCTTCTATGCATATTGGCACGTGAAATAGAAGTTCTTCTATATATTAGAACTAGTTTTGCTGAACTTAGTAACTTCTTTCCAGATGTACTTATCATAGGGTGTTGATTGATCGCAGATTTTCTTGAAAGAGACTACGATGAAGACAGTTTCTACAACTACCCCAAAATCTAACAACCACTTAAAATCTCTTTAACAAATGGGGAGTAAGCTATGAATGTAGCGTGATAGTTGTATCGCTGCATCAGGTTACATACCTCATCTGTGAAAGGATTCAAAGCATGTTCTGGCTCATACTCAAGAAAGTGCTTGTAGAGCTTTTCGTTAGCCTTGTCGTAGAACTGGTTATCACAGCTATACTTGCTTGAGATGGCCGTCAACGGCATAGTAAAAGAATTCTTTACTCTATTCCGTTTTGATGCGCGGGTCAACGATACTATACATCACATCGGACATCAGATTTCCTACGACGACGGCTGCGGCGAAGATAATGCCTGTCGCCTGTATCATGCTATAGTCACGGTAGTCAATGGCTTGTAGACTTATCTGCCCAACGCCTGGAATATTGAAGATGCTTTCGATGAAAAAGATACCCCCAACAAGGGTTGCAAGTGAGAGACCAAAGACGGTGACAAGCGGAATCATGGCGTTACGGAATGCATGACGATAGATGACGGCTCGCTCACGTAGGCCCTTTGCACGTGCTGTTCGCACATAATCCTGTTGAAGTACCTCAAGCATCGTTGTTCTCGTGAGACGTGCGATAAATGCAAAGCCTGTTGCAGCATAGACTAAGATAGGAAAGAGTTTATACTGGAGATCGCCCCATGTATATTGCCAGGGATTACCCCAACCTGCAACAGGCCAGTTAATGCCCGTCCACTTGTCTATCCAGACAATGATTACCTGTGCAAAAATCGCCAGCACAAAGTCAGGGAGCGCAAAGAGAATGAGCGAAACACCCATTGATCCCGTATCTACCCAGCTATTGGCACGCAATGCTGCAAAGACGCCTATCGGAATACCAATAAGGAACGTCAGGACAAGCCCCCAGAACCCTAATTCGACGGAGACGGGAAGCCCAGGTCCCAGATATTCCATAACGCTCTGACCCTGGTAGTAGTACGAAAGTCCGAAATTGAAGTGCAACAACTGCACAACATAATTGAAATACTGCTGATACCAGGGCAAATCTAATCCATACATGTGTTTCAGACGCACATAGGTAGATGGATTGAAGTGGTCACCAAGCAGGTTACGAATTGGATCACCCGGAGCAAAATAACCGAGAATAAACGTAATAAAGGTGACACATAGGAGTACAAAGATGAGTCCAATGAGTCTTTTAATCAAAAATTGTAGCATGTCGTTACCTTTCACGATGTTTCGAGGCAAAAACAGTATATATTACTGTGTATTACAGGTCTATAATCAATTACACTCTTGTATATACGCTCCTATAGACGTGCTTTCTCTCATATCTGCTTCCTTCATCACTTGCAGTTTTATGTCAATCATTAAAATATGATGATGCCGATAGCAAAGGCACAGTTGAGGTATTTTCGCATATTTTATTATGCTAGCTTGCAGACTGTCAACATGAAAGACACCTTTCCGCAACACATAGATGACAAGTATGGTATAATAGGCTTGTAAGCAATGATGTGAAATGAGTAACGACGAGACTCTTCTTTAGAGTGCCCTCTAGACCACATGGTCGTGGATAGGATTGTTCCCCGATAGATAGCAAGATGCACTGTGCGAAGTAGCACTTCTGCTACTTACAATTAGTAGCATGTATCACGTATTGGCGAGTTTATGCGCTAGAAATTATTCCCACGTCTTTATCGACATGGGTTCGTACATACAGGAAGGTTTTTCATGACCACAGAACATACGACCATTGAACGCAAGAAACGAATTGCGCTTGTAGCGCATGACCATAAGAAGCATGACCTTTTAGAATGGGCCGCTTACAATAAGCATTTACTGACCCATCATGAGTTGTATGCAACAGGCACAACTGGCAAATTGTTAGAGCAGGAGCTTGGGGTTGGCATTCATAAGCTCCAGAGTGGGCCATTAGGAGGCGACCAACAAATCGGCGCAAAAATATCGGAGCATGAGATTGACCTGCTCGTCTTCTTCTGGGATCCGCTGACGCAGCAACCGCACGACTCGGATGTAAAAGCACTCCTTCGTATTGCAGTCGTCTGGAACATTCCAGTGGCATGTAATCGCGCAAGTGCTGACTTTATGATTTCATCGCCGTTGATGACAGGAAGCTATCAGCATCAACTGCCCGATTATGAAAGCTACATCGAACGGATACTGGAAGAAGCCGCAGTCGAAGAAACACAAGTTGCGCCTTAAAGGAGCATCATGTACATTGCTCGAATGATGTCGAGAAAACGGTCATGATGCCTCGTCTATGAGACATAGAAGTCTTTCGACATCATCATGACCATCTCTTCGACATTCCTAAAAAAGAAAGCTAGCCTTTCACATCCATAGTGTACGGCTAGCTCTTCTTTTTGGCTTTTTCCTGTTGGGCTTTTTGAGCTTTATAGTAGGACTTTGGTTTAGGACGACGCTCGGTATCTTCATAAGCGGCAGGAGCAGCATCCTCATGTGAAGCAATCTCTATCTCATCACGCTCACTGAGAAGTTCCTGCAAATCGTTGTAAATGTTGTAGTTGTCGATCACCTCACGCATTCGTAACATATGGCGCAATACTTGAATTTGTGTTGTATTGGTCTTATCGCCTCTAGCAGGTTCAGCTCTTCTGAGCAGCATCGCTACAAGGTCCATACTGTCGTCGTGTGCGCCAATATTCTCCAAACGATCCTGAATCGTCAATAATTGCTCGTACAAGTTCATCTATGTTCCCTCCTGATTATCCAGATATAAAAATTCTTCATCTGCTATCGTAGCATAGCACGAGTGTAGCGTCAAATAGCCATGACTGTTTCATGCTCAAATTCGGGCATTATGTAGGGTCACGATCTATCAATGGAGCAAGGGCTAGTCGATACATCGTGACCCTACATCATTTAGTAGCAGGAACTTTCTCTTTATTTATATTGTTGAGGAAAGGCCATAAGAAACGTCGTTCCTTCGCCCACAATCGCTTTACTCTCAACCCATATGCATCCATTCATCGCATCCATAAGTTGTCTACAGAGGTAAAGACCGAGACCAGAGCCGCGTTGTGTGCGTGTTGTCTCATCAGGGAGACGCATAAATCGTTCAAAAAGTTGCTCCTGATACTCCGACGAAATACCCGCACCCCAATCCCGAATCAACAGAACAACAAATGGTGTTGTAGCCGATGCCGCATATTGCTGATGATAACGTTCTGGTAGGCGGTGTACAAGATCGTTCCAGGGAATAACCTCTGCCTTGATAGCGATGGTTGATGAAGGCGGTGTATATTTCAGGGCATTACTAAGAATATTCAATAGAACCTGGCGTAAACGTGCATCATCAGCACGAACAAACAGGTGTTCATTGACATCGACCTCAACAATCCTTCCCTGTCGCAGAAGTGATGGTTCTAAGATATCAAGAACGGGTCGAATACTTTTCGCAATAGCAATAACATCTGTATAGAGTATTACCTGATTCTGGTCAATGGAACCTGTATCCATAATATTGCTCAAGAGCAAAATGACTTCTTCAGCAGCACGACGCGCATTACTCATAAATCTATCACGATTATTGTCTCCCAGTACCGCATCGTGCATACTCAATAGTTCTAGATACCCTTGAATAGCAGTAAGTGGTGTCCGAAGTTCATGAGAGGCCGTCATAAGAAAATGATTTTTCATCTGCTCAGACTCTTGAGCCAGACGAACTGCTTCACGTTGCTCGGTATACAATCGCGCATTCATTAGAGCTATACCTGCATGAGTCGCTACTTCGCTCAACATCTGCACATGTCGCTGCGTATACATATTTTTCTGATAACTCTGCACAGAAAGTATACCCAGACGTGTCTCACCATAGCGAATAGGAACCAGGAGGACCGACTCTGCGGGTCTTATACTCCCGATACACCTTTTCAGAATGTCCTCCGGTTTCTCACCAGTAAACTCCGCGTACTCATCATGGCAAGAAAACAGAAGGGACGATTTCTCTCCTGCTAGCAAAGCGTGTATCCACGAAGACATCCCCGTAAATTCTGCTGCTGGATATTCAACACCTTCGTCAACCAGATAGTCAAAATAAAGCCCATCTACCTCACTATCACGGGCAACCTGTCGTCCGATAAAGAAAGCATCTACAGGCATGATGCGCTCTACTTGTCTATACATTGTTTTGTAGACGGAATAGATATCATGCAGTGCATCCGGCGAGGAGAGCGCACGCCCGATTTCTACAAGTGCTGCTCGCTCCTCACTCTGTTGCTTTGCCTCTTGATAGAGACGTGATCCCTCGATGACCACTGCCGCCTGATTTGCAAACAACTCCAGGTAGGTGATCGTTTCCATATCTGGTCGCAAACCGTCCAGTGGCTCATCTGGTGTCAACAGCCCTAACAGTGAGTTATCAGCATTTCTTAATGGTATGACGATCATATCTGTTGAACGCCATACCTGCGGCTGTGATCGCTCCAGTGCCAAAGCATTGATAACTGTCGCATCTTGCTCATCATCTAGAATCACAAAATGCTTTGCAAGAGTTTCATTATCCCAGAATGATGACTCCCCCGGTATGAAATAGGAATCGCTCATGCGGTATCGTTCATCAAGCAGTAGAGAGACTATATCATATGGCAATGGATGATTATTAAGATATTCGACCTGTCCTGGAGGTATACCATAGGTCGCATGAGCATGAAAGAGTCCATCTGCATCAACGAGATAGAGAACTGAGTAGTGAAATTGGAGTGCATCACAGGTTGCCTTCGCCACCTGTTGCAGTAATGCCTCTACATCCATCTGGAGGCGTAGTGAGGAGCCAACGGTAGTGATATAATGTAGTATCTCTCGTTGCTGTTTCACGTTCCTCCGTAAAGAGTGTGTATCATCAACTGCCTGGAAAGTCATGTCGCGTCTCCTCGCTCCCTCTACATAGCTAACCTGTATGTCTTCTGAATTATAACATAACAGGAGCGAAAATAGAAAGCCTCAATATACGGCTACGCTGGCTTCTCACCTTGATAAATGGGCATATCTCTTTGTACACTTTGCCTCAGAGAGAAGTACCAATATATTCTTACATCGGAAAAAACATGATTATTTCCAGTACCGCGAACCCTCGCATGAAGCATATCCGCGCACTTGCCACACGGCAGGAGCGAGAGAAGGCTCAACAGTTTTTCATCGAGGGCATTCGCATCGTCGGCGAAGCTGTTCAGATGGGAGCGGACATAGAAACGTTGATATACGCCCCGTCGCTACTCAAAAGCCACTTTGCATTAGAACTTGTTCATGAGCAACAGGAACGTGGCATATCTTGCTTAGAAGTATCGTCTGAGGTGTTTAGAAGCCTTTCGACAAAGGATGGGCCACAGGGCATCGGAGCTGTTGTGCATCAGCGATGGGAGATGTTGGAACAGGTGACACCACAACAGAACGATTTCTGGGTTGCGCTCGATGCCGCACAAGACCCAGGAAATATCGGAACCATTCTCCGCACCTCCGATGCTGTTGGTTGTTCGGGATTGATTTTACTTGGTCACAGTGCTGACCCATATGATTCTGGCGCATTGAGAGCCAGTATGGGGGCAGTTTTTTCGCAACGGCTCATCAAAGCAACGTTCGACGACTTCATACTATGGAAACAACGTCATATGCTCTCAGTTATTGGCACATCCGATGCGGCCTCAACAGATTATCGCACGACAACCTACCATCGCCCCGTTGTGCTACTCATGGGCAGCGAACGCGAAGGTCTCTCTCCCTTCCAACAAAGCATCTGTGACCTGATGATACAAATTCCAATGGTGGGCAGAAGCGATTCGCTGAACCTCGCGGTAGCGACAGGTATTGTACTGTATGAAATTTTTTATCAGACACGAGAGAAAATAGATAGCATGTGAGGACGAACCTGACAACAGTGTAGGGACAGATGTATCACGTCCGTGCGTATA
>DAIQNC010000048.1:10930-11727 GCA_036788655.1 Ktedonobacteraceae bacterium | reverse complement strand
GGCTGGCACGTCAGGGGCGTCTTGAAGCCACAAAACGCAACGGACGCTGGTACAGCACTCCTGAAGCAGTAAAGCGGTACAAAGCTGAGGCACAAGAAGGAAGAAAGCGGCGAGGAAGGCCTCCACTACAGAAGCAGTAGAGATAACTGCTTCATATTGAACCATATGATATGATGAACAAAGGGGCGTGTACGTTCTTTCCATTGATACACGCCCCTTTAGAGAAATCTGATACACAACAGCGAACCGTTGCAGTGAGGACGGAGAAGGCAGGCAGATATGCCAGATATTTCCGAAGATGTGCTTCTACAACAGGATATTTATTATCGTGGCGATACCTTGCTCGCCGTCCTGACGACACGCAACAATATCTATCTGAGTGTTCCTTCGGTTTCTAACGCGCTCAACCTCAATGCGCGGGGTCAACTACAACGTATTCAGCGTACTCCTGAATTGGCGGATGGTATCTGTCAGCTTCTCCTCAAAACACGTGGTGGCAAACAACGAGTGAGTTGTCTGCATCTATCAAAGATTCACCTCTGGCTTACAGGAGTCAAAGTACAAAATTTGTTTGATGATGAGCAAATGAAGCTCGAACGCTATCAGCAAGAGATTGCCGAGTTCGTAATGCACCACTTCCTCGCCTATCTCGAACAAAACGGTGGTGCTACCCAACCTGTCCAAAACGAACTTCCTTTCGCCGAACAGCGCATCGTAGAAATCATAGAGCCAGTAGAGGGCGACGATCCATTTCTCTCGCTTGAAGTTCCGATTGTTGAGGAGCAGCAGGAGCTTCG
>DAIQNC010000048.1:0-10920 GCA_036788655.1 Ktedonobacteraceae bacterium | reverse complement strand
AACAGTACAACCATGCTCACTACCACCAGCTTTCAAGAGGATCGTGCCATCCGCGAAGCGACGCTTGCACGAAAGACCGACTGGGAAGAGGAGCCTGAGTTCAACCGTTTTCGCTACCTTGCGTCGAATCAACTTACCGTCTATGTTGGCGACCCTGCATATGCCCTCACCACAACTGAAGCTCTCCAGCGTATTCGTGCGCTTGGTGAAAGCACCATTCTTACGGCACGCATCCTGCTGGGACTCTGGAATATCCGACGGAGCGACAATCAGCTTGCCAAAGATGGAAGTGCGGCTATTCGCGTTGATGAGATATTGGAGTGGCGCGGTGTTGAGAAGCATAGCCGCACCTATGTAGGCTCCGACAAACGCTTTACCGATGGCTATCAGTGGAAACATAAACAGCAAGTACACCAGGACGTAAAGCTACTAGAGCAGTTTTATCTGCGTGGGCGGCACTCCGTTCTCATCAAGGGACGCATACGCCGCTTCGTCATTGATGGCCCCTATCTGCGCGTTACCTCAGTGAAAGAGACGACACAGATTGAGGAAGGTGAGCCAGTTGGCTACTTCATCGCCCCCGGTGCCTGGATTAACACGTATGAAGAACATGGGAATGTCTTCTTTGCAGAGGTAGACCGTCGCATCTTTCAATTGAATCCTCAGAACGAACAAATCGCGCTCCGTATCGCCCTTTACTTAACCGAATACTGGCGGCAGCACGCCCGAACAGGTGATTATGAGCGTCCGATAGTCATGCATGACCTCCTGACAGCAAGCATGGTTCCCATTGATGAGAGCCATCTTACCTCGCGTTTCGCACCACGTGTCGAGGCAGCCCTCAAAAAGCTGGTCGCAGATGGCATCATTGGTGAGGCACGCCAACTCACTGTCATAGATATGCACCAGGCACAGTGGGGCCGCGACTGGTTAGAGGCACAATGGCGCATCTTACCTCCCTATGACCTGATGCGCCATTATGCTCGCAAGTATTCCAGCAGTTGAGCCGCGCCAGATTACAGCACCATCAGTGAGCAAGAAAAGACGGCGTAAATAGGTATACTCGTACACGCCCCCACTACGGTCGGGCGAAGATTGTGCCGATAATAGGTAAAGAGAGGGTCATGCACGCCCCTTTTTCAAGGAAAATCTGGTTCGATACACGCCCCTTATAGGACTTCTGGTACACGCTCCTCTTCCGAATCGGGGCTTGAAAGTACACGCCCCCACTACGGTCGGGCGAGTTTCTACGCTCAAATCGCATTGTTTGACTCCCTGTAGTGCATTCTTCATACACCACCCTCAATAGAGCAAGAGGTATAAAAGCATACACGCCCCCACTACGGTCGGGCGAGTTTTACTACGGTCGGGCGAAAAATACCACTACGGTCGGGCGAGTTTTTACGCTCAAAATGGCATGGAGTAAGTCGTGCAAAAACTGCTCCATCCCCACTGGTAATGTGTCGTTTTTATGAGTAATATAGTTGTATTCTTGAGTCAGTTTTCTGAAGGAGACAGAAAGGCTCGTATGCACTGTTGCATACAAACTGCGTTAAATAGGATTGAAAAGCCCGTCAAGGTGGAGAACACAAGCGCGGCATCTATCATTAACGACAATGCCAGTGGGTAGAAGGAATTGTAGAAGGAAAAGACATGACCTGAAACGAGAAAGAGCCTTTCAAGACAAAAGAAAGCCAGTAAGCAAGCTCGCTACTCTATGATGTACTTCGCTAATGCACACAGAGCAACGAACTCGAACTGGCACAACGCATAGCGTCAGAAATACTGATGCTGAACTGACACTCATGCAGAACAAAAAACAACACGTTCACAATATACAACATTCGCTCGAATGTCAAGAGGCTGTTGTTCTAATTTTGTTGTCTGCATTCACATTGGTAGCCGGGGTTAACACCTTTATTCTTAACTAGAACTTTATGAACCAATACGAACTTTATACTTGAGGAAGGATGGGTTTGTAGTATGTCTTTTGTAGCAACTCAACCCGTAGAACACAGGCCCGACTCAGAACCGGGGGGACTCTGGGAACGTTTAGATGCGTCACGACGTGAAGTTGTTGAACTGTGCGGAGAAAAGGGAAAAGCACTCTTCATATTTCTGCTGCAATCATCGACTCTTCTGCCTGAGCAGGATACTATAGCGGTCTGTCCACTGCAACGCTTACATGATGTAGCGATGCAATTGGGAGCAAGCCCCGATACGGTCAAACGTTATGTCGCCGTCTTTCGAGCACTCTCTCTCGTTTCCCACTACCACGATCATCGTCGAGAGGTGAAACTGCATATCCCGCTCGGTTCCTACTGCCTGTTAACCAACTTTACAGCTTTTGATGAGCTTATTAGCAAGCGTCAGAAACAGCGGCAACTCGCACTCAAGGTGAAAGCTCGCTACATCACGCGCTTTGGCGATCCTACCCTGCTATATTCAGACGAGGCACGTACCACGTTTCAAGAACTCTCCACCATTCTCGAAGGAGAACACCTCGAACCTCTCAAACGGCAACGGCTCCAGATGAAACTCGCTGACTTGATGAGCCAACTCGTCCGAAAGTCCGTTCCATCGCTGGGAGACTCGAACGAGAGCTTCGACTATCGACAAGCAGCTTTGTTCATCCGAAAGGCAGACCTGTCTTGCTCGGAGGGAGACTTAAACAATGAACTGGTCGTCTCCTGCGCTACACAACGTAGAGAGCAAGAGAAAGAACCATCCTTCACGGGAGACTCGAATATGTTACAGGGAGACTCATTTTCACACAGTTCCGCATCATCCCATCAACGCAGTATCGCTCCGGGAGACTCAGTACAACAGGGGGGAGACCTGAAAAGAGTCTCTTCAAACTCTTCCATGTCTCAACCAAGACAACAGGGAGACTCGACACCACAGCAAGGAGACTTAAAAGCAAGCTCTTCAATACACTCCATGCTCCAACCTGGGCAGCAGGGAGACTCGACACCGCAAGAGGGAGACCGCATTTCCTTATCCTACGTACAAACAGGTGTGCTTCCTCAGCGTAATGGAAAGATGCAGGGAGACTCGATGACACAGGAAGGAGACCTTCTTGCCCGACAACATACACAGCAACCAGATGCAACGAGTACAAAGGAGCCTGTGGGAGACTCGATGCTTCCGAATGTGCCTCAAAAGGGAGACTCGATGCTTCCGATAGCCACAGAGGTGCAGGTCAATGCCCCCTATACGTATAACGTTTACTATCTTATTAATAATCTTAAAGGTGATAACGTTATACGTAAGCGGCTCGCGCAATTTCTCGCCAGTGTCCTTGAAAAAAGCGACTATGAAAATGGGTATCCCACCTTCTCGAAATATCTGAAAGCCTTTAAGGAGTATGCTCCGGAAGTAATTGGGCGTGCGTTTCTTGTCACAATGGTGCTTATTCATCGCAAGCACTGGCAGATAGAGAGGCCAGGTGCAACCTTCACCGATCAGTGCAGGATTTTGAGCGGTCAAAAGCCGCTGATCCACTACACACTCGACGAGGTAGAAGAGTGGTTAAAGACGTGGGGACACCTTGCCTACTCTGAACTCCTCGTCGCGGTTGCCACTCAGTCAGAATCTCAGACTCCTGAACCTGCCTCGTTAATCACCGGGTCACACAAAGAGGCTCCAAAGGGGCGTCAGTACACAGTATGGAAGGCTTCCGAGGGGAGAAAACGAACGTATGGGAGCGCATACACGGGGCGTCCAATCACGGTGAACAAAAGAATTCATAATTTGAGTAGTTTCACACAGTCCTCTGAGAAACGTTAGCAGTATGTTCAAACATATCGCTAGCAGAAATACATAAGTGAAGGAAACGAAGAGAACAATGCAACAGTTTTTTGAGCAACAGTTCGGAAAGAGAAAGATTACGCTCCACCCACATACCGCAGGGGCGCGTAGCTCTCGTTTAGCAGAGAGGATTGCCGCGTTATCAGAGCAGGAACGCACACCATTACAACAACGTCTTTTGGAGCAGCATAACCAGGGTGAATGTATTGGTTGCACTCGGCAAGGGGTTCCCACGGACATGTATGGCAATGATGTGGCTCTTACCTATGAACCCGATGGCTTTGCAGCACCAGGCGTATACTGCGATTGCCCGAAAGGAGAACTATACCGCCAGCAGATCGAGCAGCGACGAGCGCAGTACGACCAGGAGCGCGTACGAGAGCATCATCGCTATATGCATTATTTATTTGGTTCAGCCTGTGTGTTACCCCCGATCATGAAAGAGTGGACTATCGAGAGTTGGCCTGTCGAGCTAGACTGGCCTGAAGAGTGGGAAGAGAGTGAGCGCGAGTTGGCTTATGCGATTCGCCAGAATATACGGTTGAGTGTAAAGCACTACGGCGAACATCTGATTGTCCGGGACGAGACAGTCTATAAGTCAGGAATTGCACTCTTTGGCACTCCAGGAGTAGGCAAATCGGGCTTGCTTCGCTCCCTTGAGCCACTGATGCTCGCACGTGGGCTTTCGATGATCTCGCTGTACGTTCCTGATTTGATGATTGCTCTGGAGAGCGATCAAGTAGAACAGATGATTGCGGGAATCTTGGCAACGGATGTGGTACTCCTCGATAATCTCGGTTTCACCACCCCTCTTGGATATCAAGAGGGCAGGGGACGCCTGGCATTAATGCGCTTGATTAATGCACGATGGGAACGGCAACGAAAAACGCTGGTGACGAGCAACGCGACCGAAGAGCAACTCATTGAGCAACTCGGAGAAGAGACGGTATCACGATTATATGCATTATGCCGATTTTTTGAAGTACCGGGGATTGATCTGCGTAGAGAAGGAGCATAGGCCATGCAACGTCTATTACCATCTAATGTTGAGGCAGAATGTGGTGTGTTGGGTAGTATCATCATTGATCCCCAGGCCATTATGCGTGTGACCGACTTCTTGAAGCCAGACGATTTCTACCGTGACGCCCACCGTATTCTCTACGAAACGGTTCTCGATCTCTATCGACAACGCATTCCTGCCGACTTCATCACGATCTGCGACGCCTTAGAACGAAGCAACCAGTTAGAGGATGCGGGTGGTGCAAGCTATATTATTTCTCTTATCAATGGAGTGCCAACGTCAAGCAATATAGAGTATTACGGCCATATTGTCGAGCGCACAGGGGTGTTGCGACGACTCATTCATGCCTCTGGTGAGATTGCAGCGAACGCCTACGAAGCAGAAGAGAGTGTCGCGGATAGAACGCTGGAGCAAGCGGAAGGACTTATCTTTGCTGTTCGTCAAAGTCACCGTTCAGGTCAAACGAAGTCACCACTCGTTCGTGATGGACTGGCGGCCTTTATGGATCGTCTTGACCATCTGACTCAGCAACGAGGAACGATTACGGGAGTTCCGACAGGCTTTACTGATCTGGATCGTCTGTTAGGGGGCCTACAAGCCTCTGATCTTGTCGTCCTGGCAGCTAGACCTGCTGTTGGTAAAAGTGCCATGGCACTGTCTCTCGCTCACAATGCTGCCGTGCGTCATCACAAACGGGTGGGCATCTTCAGTCTGGAGATGAGTCAGGAGCAGATGATTATGCGACTGGTCTCAATAGATGCAGGCGTTGATCAGCAACGTCTCCGCACCGGGTGGGTAGAGGAGCGTGAATGGGAACGCATTATAGAAGCCATCGGAACACTTTCCGACGCAACCATCCTCATTGATGATACCGCAGGCATCTCCTCACTGCAACTACGAAGTAAAGCGCGGCAATGGGTCGTTGAGTATGGTTCATTGGACTTGCTCATAGTGGATTATTTGCAATTGATGCGTGCTGGTGATGGAACTCCGAGACGCAATGACAACCGAGTACAAATCATTGATGAGATTGCAACTGAACTCAAAGGGCTTGCGCGTGAATTGAACATTCCGGTACTTGCCCTTGCCCAGCTCTCACGTGCCGTCGAACAACGACACTCAAAGGTACCTCAACTCTCTGATTTGAGAGAGAGTGGAGCCATTGAGAATACTGCGGATGTCGTCATGTTTATCTATCGTGATGAACTCTACAATCCAGAGACCGAACGGCGTAATCAGGCGGATATCATCGTGGCGAAACACCGCAACGGGCCACTCGGTGAAGTTGTCCTCTACTTTGAACGCTCCCAGACGCGGTTTTGTGACCTGCACGTATCTCCGCCTGCCTTTCCTTTGGAAAGAAGTGATGAGACGGACAATGAGGATACGTAGCACAGCGTGATTTCTTATAGCCATAAACTATGAAGTTGTTCCACAATCTCCGCCAATCTCGCTCGTATCGCTCGTACTCGCGTCTTCGTGTCGTGTTCAACACCCTTCTCTTCCGGTTGTGCTTGCAGGACGAGTGTCTCAACAAAGGCGTGTCGCAATTGTCGCGCTCCCATGTCGCTATCTGGGGCGGCGAACCAGCGTTGCTCGCGCTGCACGAAGCCGCCTCCCGTGAGGAGTGCGTGAATGGTTCCGCGATGCACGTCATGCTGCTGGCGTTCGCGCAGAGCCTTGACGAGCGTTGCGAAGGGCAGTCCTTCTGGATGAGCCGTGAGGATGTCCTGTAACGAGGAGCGGTAGGACTCGCCCAGACCACCGCGCAGGATCGAGAGGGCATCGATTCCTCATTTTCTATCTCGTCGTCGTGTCCGGTGATGCGAAGGACAACGGTACTCTCTTCCCATATGATATGGATGATATCCCCTGCCGCTTGCCATGCCAGTTTATCGGCAAGCACGGGGCCGTAGAAATAGGAGTTCTCGCGGTCAAGCCAGAGCCAGAAGTGTGTGTTGTCGTCGTACCAGATGCCTTGCAGAATGCTACGTACCTGTTCGCCGGGGGCAGGTGGCAATAAGGCCACTCGCGCACGTGCTGGAATGGGCAGAAAGCCTTGAAGCAGATGTGCCGTGCGTAGACGTTGCGACCAGACCGCACGCACCTCCGTTGCCTCGCCATCTATCATCACCTGTTCATCTCCGCGTTCTCGCAGTGTGCGCTGTCTCTCAGCAACATGGTACTCATTCCCTGCCTCACCTGTTGCTGACTCTTTCAGGCGTGGCATGTAGACGGGCAGGACGCGCAAACGTGAGCGTTGTACCTCTTGTGGTAGCGTGTCAGCAGGGAGCCAGTAGTCTTGTCCGACGCGCACAACGGCGGGCCAGCCCAGCAGCCACGCTCGGACATACAGGTGAGCATTGCGCGTCTCCGCATCCTGCCAGCCAAGTTCGCTCAATTCATTCATAATGGTACGTAACGTCCAGGGTGGTATCGCTGCCTCTGCACTGCCTGTCGTATCGGATATCCCCACCTGTCGCCAGCGCGTGAGAAGTTGTTTGGCAAGGGCGTCGAGCGCGGCTTTAATGTGCGGTGGAATGGTGATGTTGCGCTCCTGCCCGACCGCTTCGAGTCTGCCCTGTGCGTTGAGCGTGAGGCGCAGGTCGAGAGGGCAATAGACGTGGTGGGGACGCTTTTTATGTTCTTCGCTCTCCCCATGCTCGGATGCTTGCTTTTCTTGCTCTTCCTGCTCTCGTGCGGCTTCTACATCCAGTTCTGCAAGGTGGGCATCGAGATTATAACCGTCCCAGGCATCGGTGAGCAAGTCGTTAAGCAGGCGGTTATTGGCGAGGGTGTGACTGCTCAATCGCCAGTGACCCGGTTGCTTGCCATGCTCCTGAGCAAGCACGAAACGAGGATTTGATTGAATCGAGACCTCATAGCCAGCGTTCCATATGTCCATCAGGGCTTCTCGCTCGGTAAAGGTGCGGCGTGTTGAAGCGAGACGCGCAACGGCCTCATCTTTGAGCAGCGTCAATTCGTCGAAGGGGTCATACGCCATCATTGCACCTCAATATCACGAAATTCAGGAAGGTCGATGCCACCGGAGAGGGCGTCGCGTCCACGCGGTGTAAGCATCACGGCTGTGTAGGTTGTGCTAGTTGTGCTATTCCTTGCGAAGGTACGCTCATGCAGGTTGAGGTAGCCGCCTTCAATGAGTGCCGCGATGGTGCGCTGCACACGCTCTGGCTTGATGCCCCTGTCGTCGAGTTCGCCAAAATGCTCGGATGCACGCGCCGATGCTGAGAGCGGAAAGGTCTTGCCCTGAAAATTCGTCTGTGGAATGCCCATCAGCATCTTTTCTATCGTACGCGGGGCGAAGCGGTCGTTGTGGTCACGTACCGCGCCAAGCACCGAGAGGCGCACATCAACTGGCACTGGCTCACCGTAGAGACGAACACCAGCATCCCAGGGCAAGTTGTCGCTGGAAGGGCTACACAGGTCGCACATGCCACACAGCGGTGCATCGTCGCGTCCAGTCAGGTAGTTGATGAGGTAGGCACTGCGACAGTGATGATTGCCGGGGCGCACCTTGATGTAGTCCAACATGGCGGTTAGTCGTTCCTCGAAGCGTTGATAGCGACTGGCGAAGCGTTGTTCGATGGCCTGTAATTCGCTGCTATCGCTCAGTTGCTTGCTTAACGTGAGCGTGATGCCTCGACTGTAGGCGCGATAGAGCAGCAAGTCGCGCTCTGCCAACCTGACGAGCAGGGCATCAACGTGGCGTGGGTCGATGCCTGTGTGTTCGTAGACCTGCGCCGCATGGTAGAAAACCTGCCTGTCCTGTGCCGCATGTAACGCAGTGAGCAGTGTCGCGGCGCGTGCGCGTTCGTCGGCATCCTCTATCGCTGTCAGTACGCTTGTGAGTGGTTGATTGAGTAGCAGTGTCGCTTCGAGAGTACAATCGGGGCCACGCCGCACCAGTCCAGCCTCTTCAAAGGAGAAGAGCAGCACACGCGCCTGTGTCGGCTCGATATGAGCCAGTGTTGCCAGCGCATCGGCGTCACACAGCATCGTGCCATCGGCGAGTCGCACTGCTGAGGAGCCTTCGTCGTCTGTGGCAAGCAGAGCGTGTTGATAGGCGCGTAACACTTTCGCATCGGGAATGCCGCGCCGTGCAATGAAGCGTTCGGTACTCTGCGTCTGTGAATGCGAGAGCAGAATGGCATAGGCTTCCTCGCCATCGCGTCCGGCGCGTCCAGCCTCCTGAGCATAGGCTTCGAGGCTCGACGGGTGGTCGTAGTGCAGCACAAAACGTATCTCGGCTTTATCGACGCCCATGCCGAAGGCGGTGGTTGCCACCACGACAGCGAGTTCGCCTTGCATGAATCGCTCCTGCACTTGATGGCGTTCGGGCGTGGGCATTCCGCCGTGATAGGCTTGCGCGGAAATATTGTTGTTGCGGAGCATTCGCGCCAGTTGCGTCGCCGCCTTGCGCGTGGCGACATAGACGATGCCAGAGCCACCGCGCTCCTTATTATGTACCAGTTGATGCACGATGCCGAGTGTCAGTGTGTCGCGCTCACTGGCGCGTGCCACCGGATAGACGCGAAACACCAGATTTTTCCGCACAAAATCGCCTGTGCATGTCACTCGTTCGCGCCCGTGTTGCCCCATGCCGAGTATCGCGGTAATCTCGTCCTGCACCTGTTGTGTCGCCGTTGCGGTCAGGGCGGATTGTGTGGGGAGCAGGTTGGCAATATCGAGAAAGTCGGGGCGGAAGTCGTGACCCCAAGTGGAGATGCAGTGTGCCTCGTCAACGACCAGTTGCACACAGGGTAGCGAGGGCAGATAGGCGCGGAAACGTGGGTCGCGCAGACGTTCGGGCGAGACGTAGAGCAGTTTGAGCCGCCCCTGTGCCGCGTGTCGCAAGACCTCTTCCTGACTCGCGGCATCCATACCGGAGACGAGCGCGGCAACACACGTCAGGCCAGGCACTTCGCGCAACTTCTCCACCTGATCGCGTATCAAGGCAATCAAAGGCGAAATCACCAGTGTCAGGCCGGGGCGCAGCAGTGCGGGTAGCTGATAGGTACGACTCTTGCCAGCACCCGTTGGCAGCAGTGTCAGCACGTCTTTTCCGGCGAGGACATCGCGTATAATCTCTTCTTGCCCATCTCGAAAACGGTCTTGATTCCAGATAGCTTTTTGTATTGCCAGCAGACGCAGCTTCGCAACCTGCTCGAATTCGGCCTCGCTCACGAAGACAGAAGGGAGCTGTTGCTCGGATAGCACACGTTGCAGGTCGGGAACGGTTGGTGCAGGCAGATCTTCCGGGTCGAATGCTTGCCTCACCCAGTCCGCGATGCGTCGGAACATGTCCACGTCAGAATCATAGCTCATCGTGGGGTCTGGCAGAGAGCGCAAGACCTCGGTGCGATACATGGAACTGCGGAGCCGCTTATCGAGCAGGATTGCCGCGCCTTTATCGTCACCTGTGCGAATCAGGCGACCAAAGCCCTGTTTGAGGACAATCACCATTTTCGGCAACAGGTAATCGTAGAAGGCGATGCCACCTGCATTCTCAATCGCGCTCATACGCGCCGCCTCAATGGGGTCGCCCAGACTCGGATAGGGCAGCTTTTCCAGAAAGACATACGACAGCGACTCACCTGGCACGTCAACGCCTTCCCACAGCGAACGCGAACCGAGCAACGAACGCTCATCGTGTGTGCGGAAATCGTCAATCACGCGCTGAACGCTCCCCTGTCCTTGCCGCAACACGGGATAACCACGCTCGGCAAGAGAGTCGGCGATGCGCTCATAGACAAAATCGCGCCGCGAATTGGCGGTGAAGAGGGCAAGCGTCTTGCCACCGAAAAAGGGGATGAAGCGGCGCAACAGGTCGGCAACGGCTTCGGGAAAGTTGCGTTTCAGGTCGCTATCACGTGGCGCAGGCAGGTCGTTGGGCATTACAAAGAGGGCCTGTCTGGAATAATCGAAGGCAGGTGGGAGTTCACGGGTGACCAGCTTCTTTGCATGTCCAGAAGCCCGTTCATGCCCCTCAACAGGTTCCGTATCAGTGGCACGGGCGATACGCTCCTCTTCAAGGCCGATGCGACTGAGGAAGAAGTCCAAGCCTTGTC
>DAIQNC010000047.1:0-11888 GCA_036788655.1 Ktedonobacteraceae bacterium | reverse complement strand
TATGACAAGCTATCTTGGGCGAACCTTACCTCCTCTTGATTCCATTACCTCAGTTCGAGTGATTGTGATGCGCGAAAATGAAATACTTGTCGTGCGTGATCCCGAAAGCGTTCATATTCTCCCCGGTGGAAGACGAGAGGCTGGAGAAACATTGCTCCAGACGCTTCAACGGGAAATGTTAGAGGAGACAGGGTGGACTATCCAGAATATTTCGTTGCTCGGTTTTAAGCACTTTCATCATCTCACCCCTGAGCCCGAAGATTATCCCTATCCGTACCCTGATTTTTTTCAAGCTATTTACAGAGCCTATGCAAATACCTTTATTGAGAATGCGAGAGATAAAGATGGTTATGAGTTAGAAGTGATGTATCTCCCTATTGATGTCGTCGCTAGTTTAGCAATTTCAGAAGGTGAGAGGAAATATATTGAATGGCTATAAGAAATACTAACAGTAATATACAAGTAAAGTGGATAGAGAATAATTCTGTTCCTACACTACCTGTAACTCAGGTCTACGGATTGTCGCATAGCAAAGGTTCGATGGAACCTTGATACAGCTTCTTTTTAAGCTCTCCGGTCGAACGAGAGAAAATTACTCCCATACGTTGCTAGAATCCAACGGTAACTATCCTTTGGAAAGTTGCGTTCACAAGGTTCCACGGAATGCTCGATACGCGCACCATAGCACAGCCACGCAGTCATTGATGCCACCATCACTTGTTGCTCATCTACAGTAAACTTCTTGTTACGAAATGCTTCATACTCACGAACGTATGCCAGTGCTTCATCCTGCGTGGGCAAAATGGGAACATCAAGCTGCCACGTCATCGTGAAACCACCTGCGGCTTTTCCAACAAGCACAGGTTCGAGGTCAAGTGCGAGGCTATCCCAGTCGTAGATGACATGGACGCTATCACCTGTGTAGCGAAAATGTTTTATGCTCCAATCAGTATGACCGAGCAGAAGTTTTCCAGCACTGTTTTCGGCAAGTGTCTTCCTTGCTTTTCGGCACAGTGCATCAATCCACTCCGCGCCTTGCGATGTTGCCTCAAAATCGAACATCTTACTATGTGGGATGGGATAGAGTGTATCTGGTGGTAGTCGTTTATCGAGTGTGGCAGGATGTAAGCCTGAAATGTTGCTCATATCCTCGATGAGTGAAGAAAGCCAAGCGTGTAATTGTGCTATCGAACGTCGTATCTCTGGTTCATGTGCATCCCGATATTCACCGGTATCATCCAGTTTCTCAACTGTCGCAAAGCCATCACGAAAACGTGCCGGGGCAAGGATTGGACATGTGCAGGGATAGCCAGCATTAACCAGATAGTGTTGTACATGATAGATTGCCATCAGGAATTCAAGTGAGCGCGATGCCTGATGTATTTTGAGAACGACACGCCGCCCATCTTCGAGTTGCACACCGCACACAGCACCTTGACTCGATTCATAAAAGAGGTAATCAGCGATAGCAGCTTGAAGCGTTTCCCTGCAAAAGTCATCTAGCAGGTGCGCGATGTGAGCAGGGTTCGTTGTACCGAACACATCTGGCTCGACGAATAGTTCTTGCCATTGTTTTGTCCATGCCGTAATGACGTTGTTCTCGAAATCAGGCATAGTGCTACTTACTTTCGCGCTTCCACTCTTCTAATAGAGGGAGTAGTTCAGTGAGATTCTCTATAACTGCCGTCGGATGAATATGTTCAGGTTTAGGCCAGGGATAGTCGCTTTTGCGCCAGATAGCACACATACCGACGTTAAGTGCGCCAGATATATCATCAATCATACGATCACCTACCATCACACACTTGTCCGGTTGCACATTCAGACGTTCAGCAACATACTGGAAAACATATGGGTGAGGCTTAGAATGAGGCAAATCAGAGGTATAGACTATTGCATCGAGCAGAGGAGCAAGTCCGTGTGTGGCAATCTCCGCATTATGCCACGCTGCTGCCCACCATGTATTCGAGAGAAGTCCAATGCGATATCCGCGCTTCCGTAGTTCAAGCAGCGTTGATTGTGCATCAGGAAAGGCAATCGCCCAACCATTCAATGCACGTCCATAGCTATCGAGGGTTGCCATAACCTCTTCATCAGAGACATGCTTCTCCATACGTCGGAATCCGTCACGCACGACTGCTGTTGGTGTACTGCTTCCCTGTACAGTTTGTACCATTTGCCAGTGACTTTTTTCTGCTTCGCGCATTGCGTGAACATAGGTTTCTACGTCAGGCAAATTATTATCGGGTAGCATTGCCTTGATAAATTCATAGGAGAGCTTCCATCGCCGTTCAATATCCAGGTCGTAATCGGGCCAATCTATGAGCGTTCCACCGAGGTCGAAGATAACAGCACGTAGTGACATACTCTTACATTCCTTCACTATTCAATGCACGTTTTGTCGTCGGAAGATAAGTATATCACTTGAAACCAGCTTTGCGTAAAAAGCGAAAGAGCTAGTGTATCAACCCTTTACGGCGCATCTGCTCTACATCGTACTCAACAGGTGCGAGCAAACTTACCTTCGACACAGCACATGCCCATCCGATGAATGAAAAACCTAGCCGCATCCCCTGCGCTATCACTACCTGTTGATGCGTCGAAAGCAAATTGACACATTCTTGCCATTGCTCCAATGCTTTTGCCTCGCTCCATTGCCCGTTGTAGCCTTCAAGCATTGCTTCATGAGGTAGGAAGTCATCATAACGAAGATAGTATGTCGAGGCGAGCAAAAAGAGCCAGTATCCTACCTGACTACCCTCTAATACAGTGTCAGGAGTTTGCCCTGAATGGATATGCTCCCCATGCAACACACCTATCAGTTCTTGTAATTCGTCAGAAAGACGCGAAACAAGATATGTTGGGCTATTGTCTTGAAGCAAGCGTGAAGTGTTTGATTGCTCACTCATATCATGGTCGCGTAAGTACAAGTAGGCATCGTAGAGCTGCCGCATGAGAGGTTCTAATTGTTGTTCTATTTGATGCTGTTGCACAGAGTCAATCATCTTTTCCCGATATTCTGTCCTATTTTCTGAAAGTTCATTCAGTGAAGAGTCTATGGCTATAGGAAATTCTTCACTTTCTGATGAAAGAGTTGTAGGCTGATGATATATCATTTGGGGGTCAAAAACTCGCTCCATAATAGTCTCGTAGCTACCATCGGGCAAAATACGTCGATAATAGCAGCTTCGATAGCCTTCGTGACACGCTGCTCCGCCCTCTTGTGAGACACTTATCAATAAGCTATTTTCCTCACAATTGATAAACATGTCACGAACCTGCTGCACATTCCCTGATTGCTCGCCTTTGCGCCAGATGGTGTTGCGTGAACGGCTGAAAAAATGCGTATAGCCAGTTTCGCGTGTTTTTTGATATGCCTCTTCATTCATGAAGGCTACCATCAACACTTCTCCCGTCGAGTCGTCGATGATGACAGCAGGAACTAGTCCCTGGCGGTCGAACGTTAACATGGGCGTATCACTACTCCTTGTTCCTGTAAATATCGCTTCACATCACATACACGAAACTCGCCAAAATGGAAAATGGATGCCGCCAGTGCCGCATCTGCCTTCCCCTGTGTAAACCCTTCATAGAAGTGTTTCAGCGTACCAACACCACCAGATGCAATCACTGGGACAGAGACAGCAGAAGAAATCAAGTTGTTGAGTGTCAGGTCATAACCACGTTTCGTACCATCACGATCCATGCTTGTCAATAAAATTTCACCTGCACCCAGTGCAACACCTCGCTGCGCCCAATCGCGTGCATCCATCCCCGTTGATGTGCGCCCACCATGAATGAATACTTCGTAACCACTCGGCATTGAGGGATTCGAGCGAGCATCTATCGCAAGCACGATACATTGCGCTCCGAACTGCTCTGCTCCTGCACGTAACACATCGGGATTTTGCACAGCCGCCGTGTTGAGCGATGTCTTGTCGGCTCCAGCACTCAATGTGGCACGAATGTCTTCAACGGTGCGAATACCTCCACCGACGGTCACAGGAATAAAGACCTTCTCCGCCGTTCGACGCACAACATCAAGCATCGTGGCACGATTTTCATAGGACGCTGTAATATCCAGAAAGACGATTTCGTCGGCTCCTTCGGCATTGTAGAACGAAGCCAGTTCTACCGGGTCGCCTGCATCGCGCAAATCGACGAAGTTGACACCCTTCACAACGCGCCCCTTTGCGACATCCAGACAGGGGATAATACGTTTTGTGAGCATCGCAATTACCTTTCTAGCTCATGTACCGCCTTATGCAGGTCTATTTGCCCTGTATAGAGTGCCTTTCCCACAATAGCACCTTCAACTCCCAACGCAGCTAGTACACGCAAGTCAGCGAGCGAACTTACACCACCGGATGCAATGAGTGAATAGGAAGAATTTGAATGGATTATGGCTTCTTGCATTTTCGCCAATCCTTCAAGATTTGGCCCTTGTAGCGAACCATCACGTGCAATATCTGTGTAGATGAAACGACGCACACCAAGTGTACTTAGTTCTGCCGCAAGGTCTACTGCCTTCACCTCTGAGGTCTCGCGCCAACCTTCTATAGCTACTTTGCCATCACGTGCATCCAAACCCACCACAATACGCTCACCATAACGCTCCAGAGCATCTTGTAGCAGAGGGCGATTGGTAATAGCAATCGTACCCAGGATGACACGTTCTACGCCTATCGACAACACATGCTCGATATGCTCAAGTGTGCGAAGGCCACCACCAACTTGAATTCGGTGTGATGTTGCATTGCGTATCTGCTGCAATAGCAGAGTATTGACTGGATGACCCTGTGCGGCTCCATCCAGATCAACAATGTGCAACCAGCTTGCCCCGGATTTTTGCCAGCGGACTGCGACCTGTACCGGGTCACTATCATACGTCGTGACCTGTGCGTAGTCCCCCTGATAAAGGCGCACACATTGCCCATCTTTTATGTCAATTGCGGGAAGGATAATCATGGTCTCTCCTCGCTCTCTTCGCGTATCATGCATTCTTTGTATCTACCTATCTACCTACCCATCCCACAAAATTCTTGAGCAATTGTAGGCCAACGTGACCACTCTTCTCCGGGTGGAATTGTGTTCCCCATACTTGCTCTGTTGCTATTACGCTGCAATAGGGTGAACCGTAGTCAGTGATGGCGGCAACACCCTCGCTATCCTGTGGTTCTACATAATACGAATGAGCAAAATAAAAGTATGCATCCTCTGGAATATTGGCGAAAATCGGCGACTCGCTATGCAATGGCGTAATCTGATTCCAGCCCATATGTGGTATCTTCGGACCAGCAGGAATACGTCGAACCTCGCCACGAAACAAAGCCAGCCCGTCTACCTCGCCTTCAGCGTGATGGTCGGCAAGCAACTGCATTCCCAGACAGATACCGAGAAATGGCTTTCCCTGCTGCGTTGCCTTCCGAATAGCATCATCAAGACGATGCTCGCGCATTCGAGACATCGCGGCCCCTCCAGAGCCAACACCGGGTAGCACGACAGCCTGAGCGTCTGCTACAACTTTTGGATTATCGGTTATACAAACCGTCGCGCCAACGTACTCAAGAGCCTTTTCGATGCTATGAATATTTCCCGCACCATAATCGATTAGCGCAATCATTCGTCTGCCCTCAATTTCCAGGATTGCATCCCATTATTGCCCATCAGGACAGCCAGCGAGAGACCTAACCAACCTATGCTTGTAGGCATTCGTGTGGTATCAAACAAATTCATTGTCAACAGAGGACAACACATCAACGCTGATTGCATCATCGCTAACCAGTCATCGGGAAGATTCACGCCCAATCGCTCGAGCAAGGGACTCAATAGATACATTTCTTTCGTTTGCAACAATTCTTTGCGAAGCGGTGTGAGCGTATATGAATGGTTGACAACAAGCATTGTATCACGTATTTCTACGGTTATTTGCATATCCCGATCAATCTCATAGGGAAAGTACATCCAGGTCGCAAAAACGTTGTGGAACAAAGGCTTGATGACATCCAGCAGGAGCGAGTGACGCCCGGCGAATGCAGGATCGAAGTAGAGGTAATCTCTCTTCTCTTCAAGAAATACATTTCCAAAATGTGCATCGCCATGACCAATGATTGTTATACCAGCGTGTACAGGATCGAGTGTAATCTTCGCACGATCAACCAGTTCACCTAATGTGTATGGTAATGCCATGCCATTAATAGTCCAACGATAAGTCAAGAGTTTTTCAAAAGAAATTGTCTCCTGTTTATGTGGAATAGGGACATTTTTGCCTTCATAGAATTGTCTATAGCGTTCACCGACGAGACGATGCCAGAACAATTGGTGAATTGGAGCATGTGCTTGTTCCATCGCTGAACTCATTTGTTGTGTTGTAGCATAAATCGCAAGCAGCCGCTTACATTCGCGTCGTTCAGCATCAATGAGCATTTCGGCATTGATACGGTTGACCTCGCCCGTTTCGCTGGTCTCGACGCCTCGCATCAAATCAAACATCACAGGCCAACGTACTACAGGATAGATCACCATCTGCTGTCCTTGCTCATGAAGTGTACGAATGGGTCGCACGATGTTATATCCTGCTTCGCGCAACAACTCTGCGTGATAATACTCTTCAAGTATCCCTTGCTCCTCAACATGTGTCTTGAAGAAATACTCTTCTCCCTGCGTTCTGTAAAACCCATTAAACGAATTGAGCGAGACAGCCTTTGGTGTCAAAGTAACCCGTTCCGTCGTTAGATTCATATGGTTTGCGAACCACCAGCGTAGCAACCGTTCGGCCTTTTCGCGCTCAGTAAATTGCAATTTCTGGATAGTCGCCAAACTATCCATCGTTTCAAGTAATGTCGGCAGTTTCGTCACATTCTCGATGAGGAAATCAGGTTCGCTCTGTTCCAGTAAGGTAAGTGCCTGAGCTGTTCGCGCTCCTGTCTTCACGGCCACAACAATTGCTCCAGCAGCATGACCCCCATTCACATCACTTGGCGTATCACCGACCACGATGAACGGTTGTTGATTCTGCACGTCTTCATCAGGTAGGTAGCCGGGATGAGCAGCGAGCAAAAACTGATAGGGATGCGGTTTGACAAGTGAATCACTTCGACCCTTCTTACTCGATATTGCTTCTGCTTGTGCGACTTCCGCATGAGTCGTGACATGTTGCATGTCAAAATAGTTCAGCAAACCATACCGTTCAAGCGGAAGTAAAGCCTCTTCACGTGGACGCCCCGTTGCTACGCCAAACGTATAGCCCTGTTGACCTAGCTTCTCCAGGGTTTCTTTCAATTGTGGAATAGGTAGCAGTGGTTGCTCGAAATGAATACATCCAGGTTTACCAGTCTGGACAGGAACATGTCCGCTCTCCTCAATATACAGTTTGTCGCCAAGATACCATTCCTGAAACAGCCGTTCACAGAACCACCATGAAGGACTATAGCGTGCGAAAACGTCCTTGATTGGAGTATGTAACACCTTACTTGCATAGGCATTGAAGCGTTCCAGCAAATCCAATCCGTTATAGCCCTCGAAAACCGGATCATCAAGAGCTGTGAACACTCGTTCATCGAGTACGGGTATCTTCGGTAGCAGGTCTATGTGGAAACGAAAGTTGGCAATCCAATTTGGTTCAGATGGGCGAAGAGGTAAAAGAGGAGTGACATCTGGTAGATGAGAGAGCAGATAAATCAGGTACATGCAAAATCCAGCATAGCAGGTATCCCAGTTGGAGTTGACCGAACGCGATTTCAGGCGCACAATCACTGCTTCTGGCAATATTGCCCTGCTTACCTGACGGCTCTCTTCAGCAGTTGTGACAGGTTGATACTCTGCCACACGTGTATCAATATGCCAATAAAGAGGGCTATAGAGCAGTTCGTGTGAGACTAAACCAGCCGTATCCCAGTAGGCATCTTCACCTGTAATCACACCATCCAGGTCAAAGACAATCAAATTTTTCGCAGCCACTTACCGTATCCTTCTTAAACGTTCGTGTAACATGCCTACACTTGTCGATTGCTCAGAAAAGCGGTAGGTGAGCGGTACAATATCAATATGTTGCGCTCCTATGCTTCGCAATGCCGCTACAACTTCAAGCAGTTCCGTTGCGGAACCGCCTACATGGACAATACCCGAAATAGTGTACCAACCTGCATCCTCAGATGTCATCACACTACTGGACAGGCTACGTAGTTCGACACCTGATGTCAGTGAAGTCAGTTGTTGTTGGACATCTTTCAATTGTTCACTCACTGGTAACTGCGCAGTGAGCATCGCACGGTTCCGTGCCTGTACACGTGCCTCAATGAGTTCGAGCATCGTCTCTACAGCATGCAATGCTCGTGTATCTTGCACGAGATGACGCGCATTCACAACTAGACAAGCTTGAGAACGCAACACAATACCATCTTCAAGAAGTTTCAGATGATTTTCACGCAGAGTAGTTCCCGTCTCAGTCAGGTCTACAATCAGGTCTGCTGTATCAGTGAGTGGTGCGGCTTCTAACGCTCCATGTGGAGAGAATATCTTACAATGCGTGATATTATGCATTCGTAAAAATTGCCCTGTCAAAATAGGATACTTGGTAGCGATACGCAAGCCACGCCCTTTGTGTGCTAAATAGTAACCGGAGAGATGCCATAGGTCAGCACAGGTACTCACGTCAATCCACGTTTCAGGAACAGCAACAACGAGCCGACACGCACCATAACCGAGGTCTCGTTCAAGTACCATCAAATCTTCGTCAATTTCATCTTCTTCCAGAAGTTCATCACCATAGCCACGATGCTCGGCGAGGATATCGTATCCTGTAATACCCACAGTCGCGTCGCCATTTTGCACCAGCAATGGAATATCTGCCGCACGTTGAAAGACAACCTCAATATCTGGCATGCTCTTCATACTGGCAAGATACTGACGAGGATTGCTTCGATTAACCTTCATACCGCACTCAGCAAGAAACGCCAGTGTTGCTGCCTCTAATGCCCCCTTGCCCGGCAACACAAGGCGTACTTTTGAGTTACTTCTGTCATCGCTCATCGCAGTCTTCCTGTTCGTTTCATGTTTCTGATTTCTTCTATCGCCACAACCTGTTCTTCACCGGAAGCAAGATTTCGCACCTTCACAATTTCTCGCTCACGCTCAGTCTCGCCCACAATCACCGCCATCGTGACCTGCTTCTTATCAGCGAGTTTGAGGCCAGCACTCAATCTATGTTCTGTGATATCAACTTCTGCCTGAAAGCCAGCTTTGCGGAAGAGGCGAGCGACATGAAAAGCATAGGGCAATTCTTGTGCATCTACCGGAATAACCAGTGCTTTCGCAACATCTGGTACATGAATATCAGACTCTGGCATTAGTGAAAGCAAGCGTTCGACACCGAAGGCAAATCCACAAGCCCCAATGTTGCGCGTACTACCTACCGCCCGTAACAGACGATCATAGCGTCCTCCACCACAGATTTGCGTATCGAAACCACTTTCATCCTGTGCATGTATCTCAAAGACGAGTCCTGTATAGTAACTCACACCACGTCCTAACGAAAGGTTCAAGATAATATGTTCAGAAGGTACATTGTTTTGTTCGAGAATAGCGACGAGTTGTTGCAACTCCTGTAATGGCTCTTCATCAAGCTGATAACGGCTCAACAAATTCTTCAAATCGTCGAAAACTGTGGGGGGAGTGCCAGAGATAGCATGTAGCTCACGCAGAAATTCAAGAGCATGTAGAATTTGTCGTCGTTGCTCGTTACGTCCCATCTTCCATAGGAAGCGTTCGACCACTTCGCTACGAGTAGTATCATCACCGAACGAAATACTAATGCCGTTTAGCAACGAAGTAATGTAGCGACTATCAACATTTGGTGCATCAGGAACAACTGCTGTTAATTCTTTTGTTCCATGTGTATCAAGAGGATAGAGCTTTTCGAGACGTTCTTGTGCCAACCGTTCACCTTCCTCTGAACGGCTTATCTGCTCCATCAAACTAAGTAACAAACGTGCTGCCTGGTCATCGAGGTTGAGACGATTGATAAAGCCACTGGCGACACCGATATGGCCTAGTTCCAGACGGTATTGCGAAATATGGAGTGTATGCAGGACATCACAGGCCAGGTGCAGGATTTCCGCATCGGCAAACGCGGCATATCCACCAAAGAGCTCGACACCAAGCTGTGTATGCTGGCGATAGCGACCACGACCCGGTGCTTCATAACGAAAGATAGGACCAGCGTATTGAAAGCGAAGCGGCAAAGGATGCTGCTGATATGTGTCCAGATAAAGACGACAAATTGAGGCCGTGTACTCAGGACGCAAGCACAGGTCACGATGATGTAAGCGAAATGAGTACAGATTTTGCCACAATTCCTGTCCAAAGCTCGCCTGAAAGAGGTCGCTCTGCTCAAGAATAGGTGTATCAACTGCAAGATATCCTGCTTGCCCTAGAAATTCTTGCACACGATCAATAACCACGCGATGCTGTTGATACGCCTCTGGTAAAAGGTCATGCATCCCACGCAACCGCTCTACACGCTTTTTCATCCTAGTTATTCATTCCCCCAGACGTGATACATCACGCCACTACATAAAAGATGTATAAATCATGCCCCTACATTCAGCTCACGAACGTACAATCATTGTACCGGCTCCCTGGTCGGTAAACAATTCCCGTAACAACACATGCTCTTCACGACCATCGACGATGTGAACACGTGATACCGTTTTCAATGCATCAAGACACGCCGACACCTTTGGTATCATGCCGCCATTGATGACACCTTGCTCTATAAGTTGTCGGGCATCAGCCTCCTTCAACTCTGAGATGAGTCCACCTTTCGCATCGCAGATTCCCGTGACATTGCTCAGGAATATGAGTTTTTCCGCATTCAAAGCCGCCGCGAGATGTGATGCCACAAGGTCTGCATTGATGTTGAGGCAGGTATGATTCGGCCCTTCCGCCAGTGGAGCGATGATAGGAATGTAGCCCTGTTCAATCAACGTTTGCACAGGAATCGGATCAACCTTCTCAACTTCCCCCACAAAACCCAGTTTCTCATCAGCAAAACGCGCCTGGATCATGCGTCCATCGGTCCCATTCAACCCAACTGCCTTCCCACCTAGTTGCGAAGCCATTAAGACAAGACCCGAATTTACTTGACCAACCAACACCATTCGCACAACCTCTAACGTCTGAGCATCTGTAACGCGCAACCCATTCTCAAAGCGCGTCGGTATATTGAGTTTATGTAACCACTCATTGATATATGGGCCACCTCCATGCACCAGCACAGGATGTATACCCAGTTTATAGAGCCAGACAATATCTTGCAATACCGGGCGGTCATGCTCAAGTGTACTACCCCCCAATTTTATCACGAGCGTTTTGCCTTTGAGAAAGTCGATATATGGTAATGCCTCGGTCAGTACCTCCGCAATGAGAAACTGATCGTTGATAATTTCGCCTTCCGGCGTCAATGAAAAATGGATAGCCATAAAAATTACTCCTTATCACTCAACCTTTTCCTATTCCACCATATTTGAGGGTATAGATTTTGAGAACATAGATTTTGTGGGCGTAATGCATTACGTCCCTACGGATATATGCCGAGAGCGGCAAGCCCCGTCGTTTCAGAAAAACCGTACATACAATTGGCATTCTGTATTGCTTGTCCTGATGCCCCTTTGACGAGGTTATCCAGACACGCAACAACAATGAGGCGTTGTGTACGCCTGTCAATAAGTGGATGAATAAAACAATGATTGCTGCCGAAGCTCCACTTCGTATGAGGTGGAGTCTCGACAATATGGACAAAAGGTTCATTTTCAAAATAATGCCTGTACAGAGTACACACATCCTCTGTTGTAATCTTCGTCTGTAATAAATTCGCATAGCAGGTCACC
>DAIQNC010000046.1:10370-11911 GCA_036788655.1 Ktedonobacteraceae bacterium | reverse complement strand
GTGGCGGGTGTGTTGTTGGGCTTGATTCCTGGCCTTCCAGCAGTTAATTTATCTCCTGATATTGTCTTATTTCTTTTTTTGCCGCCGCTTATTTACTCCTCGGCATGGTTGACCTCATGGCGTGAGTTTCGTGCCAATCTGCGCCCCATCTTGCTGCTCTCGATTGGCCTTGTGCTTGTCACGATGCTCTTTGTCGCGCTCGTCGTTCATTACTTGCTCAATCTTCCGTGGGCGGTTGGCTTTGTACTGGGCGCGATACTTGGCCCAACGGACGCGGTAGCCGCCACTGCCATCGCACAACGAATGGGGCTTGCACGGCGTGTCATGGCTATCCTCGAAGGCGAGAGTTTGATTAATGACGCAACGGCACTGGTTGCCTACACGTTTGCGGTGAATGCCGTTGTAACGGGTAACTTTCAACTCAGCATGGCGGCACTCCAATTTGTGCTGGTCGCGCTCGGCGGACTGCTCATCGGTCTGATAGTAGCATGGCCTATAAGCTGGTTGCATTCGCGCCTCGATGATGCGCCTATCGAAATTACCATCACACTGCTCACACCGTTCGCCGCCTATCTGCTTGCCGAAGTTGCTCACGTCTCAGGCGTCCTTGCCGCGCTCGCCGCTGGCCTCTATCTGAGTCGTCGCTCCCCCAGATTCTTCTCTTCCGACACACGCCTACAGGCAAACGCGGTCTGGAACGTCCTTATCTTCATCCTCAACGGTCTGCTCTTTCTGCTGATAGGGTTGCAACTACGTCAGGCGTTCAACACGACAGGAACGCACTCTATCTTCGTAGTGATTGCCGACATTCTGTTGGTCAGTCTAGCGGTGATTATTATTCGCCTTGCATGGGTCTTTGCCGAGACTTACATTCCGCGTCGTCTCAGTCGCAGATTTCGTACACTCGACCCGTATCCTGATTGGCGCAATGTCGTCATTCTGGGATGGACGGGATTACGTGGTAGCGTCTCGCTGGCCTCTGTGCTTGCCTTGCCCTTGCTCGCTCAAAACAACGCCCCATTTCCAGAACGTGAACTGCTCATTTCTATCACCTTCGGCGTCATTCTGGTAACGCTGGTCGGTCAGGGACTCAGCCTCATTCCACTGATTCGTATTCTCAAACCGGGCGGTGAGGAATCGCTTGCAGATGAGCAGCAGCACGCCCAACAGGTCATGCTCAAAGCAGCCCTGCGCCGTTTACAGGAAGTATCTGACCGCGATTGGGCGTCAGAGAATCAACTCGCTCATTTACGCTCACGTTACGAAGCTCAACTGAGAAATCTGCACTCGCAACAGGATGAAACCACATCCGAGCAACCTGCCAATGGAGCCAACCATCTACGTCTGCTCAACGAAGTTATCCGCGCTAAACGCAACGCCCTCATCCACTTGCGCGACACAGGCCAGCTCGACGACACCATCTTCCGCGGCATCGAACACACCCTCGACCTCGAAGAACAACGCTTCCTCGCTGAAGAACGCATTCTGTAATGGCATAATTTATCACGTCCGTGTCCCATGTTGTGTCGTGATTCATCACG
>DAIQNC010000046.1:0-10309 GCA_036788655.1 Ktedonobacteraceae bacterium | reverse complement strand
CTTTTTGATGCCATTATAGCCACATCATAGGAAGGACTTGTATGCGATGAGAAGATTTTTCGCCTCGCGTTCCCGTGTAAAAAAGTGGGCGTTGCGAATAAGTGTTCCAGCACTATTTCTCGTTCTTGTCTTTAGCGTCATCCAGCTACTTATTCCCTCGCACACCTTACAGAGTCGCACACAATTTGCCAGCATCTCCCCATTCTTTGGAGCCTTCGACAACACAACACCGACCGCCTCGCCGAGTGCGGTAGCCACTGTCACTCCTGGCACAACACCAACCATTGTGCCAAGCGCGACAACAACGATTACTCCAACCGCTACCCCGTCAGTAACACCTTCCGTTACACCCTCTGTTACTCCTTCACCTACACAATTACCGCGTTTCGATCATGTAGTCATCGTCATTGAGGAGAACAAGGATTTTTCAGAGGTCATAGGCTCAGGCACATCCGACTCCTACATCAACTCACTAGCGAGTCAAGGCATGTTGTTCACAAACTCATATGCCATCACGCATCCGAGCCAGCCAAACTATCTCGACCTCTTCTCTGGCTCCAATCAGGGCGTCATAGATGACATCTGCGACCCCAACGCGCTCTATTCGGGGCCAGACCTCGGCGGTCAACTACTCAGTGCCAATCTCACCTTCGCAGGATACTCCGAGAATCTGCCCTCGGCAGGTTCTACGGCGTGTAACGATTCGAGTGGTCTCTACACTCGTAGGCATGCGCCATGGGCCATGTTCGCCGATACTAACGGTGCATCTACCAACCTGCCCTATAGCAGTTTTCCCACCAGCAGCACAGGCTACAGCACCTTACCAACCGTCTCAATCATCGACCCCAACTTACAGGACGATATGCACGATGGCACAATTCAGCAAGGCGATAGCTGGCTCCAGCAGAACCTCGATGGCTATGCGCAATGGGCCAAAACGAACAACAGCCTGCTCATCGTCACGTGGGATGAAGGCGAAACATTTGGCACAAACCAGATAGCCACCATCTTCGTCGGTCAGCATGTACAGGTTGGCACAAACAACACTAATATAACGCATTATAGCGTTCTCCGTACATTAGAGGATATGTATGGATTGACGCCAGCGAATAATGCCGCGAATGCATCAGATATTACAGGCGTGTGGAATTGATGTATCATGTTGTAACGTGATTTATCACGGGCGTATTCGTTTATTGTTGGACACGCCCGTGATAAATCACGGCACAACATGGATAGCATACTACTGGATTTGTCCGCTCCTCACGCCATTGACGAGACTCACGAAGACGAGCAGATTGGGTATCTTCGAGACATCGACGCTAGCCCAACTGAAGGTCTTGCCGACACGTTTGATATAGAGATAGCCGCGTTTCACGTCAACGCTCTGCACCTCTTGCCAGGGGATGGTCTCGCGTCCATTGCCCATTCCCTGACGACTCACTGTTAATGGGCCAAAAGGAATCACCTGTCCACTTTGATAGGCGGCGACAGCACGTGGCATATGAGCTTGCATCACCGCCTGTTCGATGCCCTGCATCAATTGCACATGACCTCGCAGCATGTTTGTGAATTTGAAGGTTGCCCCATCGACGCGACGCACGGTGATATTCTGTGTTCGACGCGAACTCGCCAACGCGGACGCAAGCGCACCTGCAATACCGATATAATAGCGTTGCCGCATCAGCTTTATCCATATCGCATCAATCTGATCCCAGCGAATCGTCGCTATCTGCTGCCCCTTCGCATGGACAAGCCCGTTTGTGAATTGATACACACGCACTTTATAGTCGATGAAGGCATAGATACCATAGGCAATCGCGGCAATAGGAATGGCGAGAAGAATATACAGAATAAAGCCCAGTGAGTAAATGATATAGAAAAGCAGCACATCGGCGATAATCACGCCTAGCATCATGCCGATAATAGCAAGAGGATTACCGAGCAAAGGTTTGTAGGACGCGATGGGCGTACCAAGCTGATACATACCTGCCTGTTGATATATCTCGGAAGGCATATCTACAACTGGAGAAGTTTGCTGTATTGAAGGTACAGGTTGCATTGGTTGAGCCATAGGAGCGTACTTCCTTCAAAATGCCGAGATTTCGCACAAGGAACTTGAAAGGTGCGATAAGGCATTCATTGAATGAAACGAATGGAATGGTTGAAGAAAATGTAACCATGACCATTGTTCAATAATGGGAACATTTGTGATGTAGTTACGGGGTGTAATGAATTATGCCCGTACATTCTCGCATTAGATGAACATTTCTAGTAAAAGAACGAAACCCAATACAAATTGTTGGAGCGTCCTGACATGTACGGGCAATAATTTAGTAAGCTGGCAAGAGCGGACTCCTGCTGTATCATATCGAGAGAACCTCCTGGAGCCTATGCCTACTGCTTGATTTCAAAAGTTGCCAGGCCCTGGATGTTCTGGTCGAGTTGTGACGCGCCTGACTGCGATATGCCAGCAGAGGAATCAATGTGACCATTATCGGCATACTGTGCATAGGTTAAAATGGCATTCAGCGTGTCGTCAGTTGAGGGTTGCAACAATTGGTTTTCGGGTATGTGTACAAATTGCAGCGCATAAGTATGCACCATCTGCAACCACCTTTGTACATTTGAGAGAGCTTCTTTTGCCTGGTTTACAAGCTTTTGCATGTTTGGTGTCACACCAGGATCCAGCACCATGCTTCCCAGGAAATTAGAAATACGATCTCCGTAGTCACTAAAGTCTCCAAAGGATTGTTGAAGAGAAATCAGTCCGATTTGAGCCCGCTTATCGTTGGGCTGTGGTGGTGATTCGCCCGGTACTTCCTCTTTAAATGTTGTTAGGCCATCAATATACTCTAAGATCGACATGACTTGATGATGCATAGAACGAGTATCCCCATTGGTGAAAGCATAGCTGGCACTTCTCGCCGCGTTCATCACTTGCTGAATATCACCGAAGAAAGGCGTTTCTAACCCACCATGTATCCCCTGGGATATCAAAGCTGGTTGGTCGTAAAGAAGACAACGCAGGTTCTCGAGAAAGCTCGAAGAATTAGTAACTTGATCACTCACTCCTTGAGGAAGTGCAGCGGAGTAACGCCAGGTACTCTTGTCAGCAGAAGGCTTGTCTGGTGTAATACTGGTATTCTCTTCTGTAATCAGAAGGCCACTGACAAGACCGAGCAAGTCGTCATGTTGTTGATCTCCCTTGAAGCTAAAATGCACATTACCACGGTCCACTGTTAACTTTCCCATAAAGATAGATGGTATTATATTTAAGGGAGGGCATAATTCTGATGAATCGGCTCCCAATAACCAGGCATAGTAGCTCTTTCCAGAGGCAGGGGACTGGATATCGTGTAAATCCATTTGTAGTTGATCGTAAAGTCCCTGACTGCTGCTAACGCTCGATTGCCCACTGCTAACAAAAATAGCGTTTCCCACTATCTGGTTTGTGGGTGGGACGGGATTAGAACTTTTATGAAGAAAATAGAATCCCCCCAGGCTTGAGCTAATTAATACAATACAGAGAAAGGCTAGGAGTAAGGGTAGCTTGCTCTTGCGTAGCCGATGTGATGCAGATGGAGATTCTACGACTGAGTTCTGAGGTATATTTGTTATGATAGGAGTAGACGGAGTTCTTCGCTCACTATCCCGACTGTTGTGAGCTGAAGGGGTTTGGAGTACCGTAAATTTTGGAGTAGACAAGACAACGGGTGGCACAGGTGATGAATGCTCAATCGCCGGTTGAGGTGATGCAGATGATGTTACTTCTGGTAGTGGATTAAGGTGATTTAGATTTATATACGGTTTTTCACTTGCTGCGTTGGTTGAAACGGAATTCGCTGGAGAGGTTGAGTCGGCAAAAGCCGCTATAAGTGCATCTGCCATGGCAGATGCACTTTGAAAACGCGCTGCCGGGTCCTTAGCGAGGCTGCGGAGAATGACCTCTGAAAGAGCTTTTGGTATGTATGGATTAACAAGAGATGGAGGAGTTGGTGCAGTATGAATGTGATGCCAGACGATAGCAAGAATATTATCATCCTGGAATGGTCGTACTCCTGTACATATTTCATAAAGGATGATTCCCAGTGAGTAGATGTCGCTGCGTTCATTGCCAGGATAACCTTGCGCCTGCTCTGGTGAGATATAGGCCGGGGTTCCCATCCATGAGCCGCTCAGTGTACCAGTGCTAGTTCCGAGCAGTTTAAAGATGCCGAAATCCGTAAGAATAGGTTCACCTATCTGATATTTCGATGGATTGCGTTTATCAAGGAGAATATTAGCGGGTTTAATATCGCGATGAATGATTCCACGTTGATGAGCGTAATCAATAGCGCGGCTGATGGATGTGAAAAGATGAATAATTTCGTCTGGCGGAGGAAATCTTCCCTCATAGGAGGTGTTATGGATGAATTCGGCCAAAGTTATCCCTTCGACATACTCCATGACCATATAACCTGTAGGGTTTCCCTCCTCTACGAGACGGGAAATTTGAAAGTCATGAACGTGGACAATGTTAGGGTGGTGCAGAGAGGCCACTGCACGCGCTTCGCGCTCGAAGCGTTTAATGAAATCGAAATTGTTCTGTAAATTGGCATGGAGAATCTTGATAGCTACATAGCGTTGTAGATTAGAATCGAACGCTTTCCAAACCTCAGCCATCCCTCCTCGTCCCAACAGCGTGTGTAGTTCATATTTTCCAATACGTCGAGGGCCTATGCTCATAATAGCTGTTACTCTCCAAACAAATATAGTGTGATTTTGCAATCCTGGAGTTGAAAATAGCAGCGTAAGATATTCAAACAAGCGTTACAAGATGGATGTAAAAGGCTTGATATCAAACGTTGCTAGCTGCTGAATGCTGTAATGAATCTGTACAACACCCTGGGCTACTTGCCCTGTAGTTGGGTCAAGTCTGCCAACGAAGATGTTGTTGGCCTGGGTCTCCAAATCGTTTAAGATGGTCAAAGTTGAGGGCTGGAGCAGTTGTGAATCAGGTAAGGACACAAGAGTTTTGGCATCCTGATACACCTTCTCCAACAAACCCTTCACTATTAAGAGTTGACTATTGATCTGTTTAGCAAGAGTACGCATTTCCACTGATACGCCAGGAGCAGTAGAGATGCCAGACAATTGACGGCTGATCCGGGCCATGTAACTGGTATTGCGTCTTGGAAGATCGAGCAGCGGAACGAGGGCAAAATTTGGATCAACCAGCAAAGGGGTTCCAGGAGGAACATCCGTCTGTACGAGTGGTACAGTAATTCCTTTAGGCCTATAGGTTCCATCTAAATAATCCAGGATGCGTACCACCTGGCGATGTACGAAATCGATATCACCTATCTTCGCACCATTCCAGGCATCTCTGGCACTCCCGGCCCACTCTAGGACATTTTGCATATTTCTAAGGAGTTGAAGGTCCAGGCCGCCGTGTAGTCCCTTGTTTTTTAAATCTGGCCCCTCGTAAAGAAGATGACGAATATCGTCAAGAGCACTATAATGATTGACGCTATCAGTGGGGTCTGGAAGCTGCGGAATTTCGGCGTAGTACACCCAGGCATGCTGATTAGTAGAAGGCTGAGAAGGTGTACTCGTTGTGTTCTCTTCAGTAATCAAGAGACGGCTCGTGCAACTGATGAGATTCGTATGGGATTGATTACCTGCATAACTAAAGCTCACCACGCCCTGATTATCAAATAGCCTCCCAAGAGAGATCAATTCTTCTGCTGGTTTACACAGGTTTTCTTTCACGTTCTTGTGGCTATCACCAAGTAACCAGGCATAGTAGCTTTTGCCAGCAGCAGGATTAGGAATGCCGCGCAGCTCGATCTGCAATTGATCATTCACACCCTGGCTGCTCCCATCGTTTAACTGTCCACTACTCTTGAAGAAGGCGTGTCCAACTATCTGATTTGTCTCATGGGTAGAAGGATTATGTTGAATAAGGAAGTATTGCGCACTCAAACTTGAGCCTACTATTATCAGGATGAGTAAGCCGATCAGCCCGAAAGCCAATCTTCTTCGTCTCCCACTCAAACCTGGTATGAATCGTGTTGTCGTACTTTTCACGAACTTGCTCATGGTAACCTCTATTCATGCAAGAAATTTAAACTTTGTCATGACCAGTTGCTCTTTCGCGTTCCTTTAGCTAGGATTTGTACAGCGTGATGTCAAAGGTTGCTAGAAGTTGAATGTTGTTATGAAGCTGTACTACTCCGGGTTCAACCTGATTGGTCGTTGGGTCAAGCTGACCAACATACGCATAAAACGCCTGCGAGTCCAGGTCATTTAATAGAGCGAGTGCCTGAGGTTGTAGCAACTCCTGGTTCGTCATGGGGTACAGTGCTTTTGTATCCTGGTATACTCTCTCCAAACTACTTGTTATGTTATTGATAGCTACATTGATATAATTGGCACGAGTTCGTATGTTCGATGTCGAGTCGGAAGCTTGAGCCATAGCAGTCACGTGACCGCCGATTGCATGCAGGAAATCAGGAGAATCCTGACTGGCTGTAGCAGAGCCTAATAGAGCAACGCTCGGTGGTTGGGTTGGCAACTGGATATTGAATGGCAAATCAGTACCGATAGCTGATGGTCCTTTCAGGTATTCCAGAATGCGTATAAATTGGGCACGCATAAGGCCGGTACTCTTTGACATCCAGTAGCTTCTGGCACTTCCGGCCCATTCAAAGACCTGCTGTGTGTTTCTGAACAGCCGAGTATCCAGACCTCCCCCTTCTTTGATCATTGGATCGTTAACAAGTAGATACCGCATGTGAGCAACTATGTTCAGGGGAATTTCAGCGTAGTAGTGCCACGCTGTAGGAGAAGGGTTCGTTGGATTTATATTTGCATCCTCCTCAGTAATGAGAAAGCGACTGGCAAGACCGAGTAGATTTGTATGCTGTGGATTCGTATAAAGAGAATGAGCAACTCCACGAGTAACAGGCAGTGGTCCAAGGAGGACGGGACGCCAATCGGATTGGCTCGTATCACTCAATAGCCACGTATAGTAGCTTTTACCAGGAGAGGGATTGGAAAGGTTGTGAAGATCAACCAGTAACTCGTCGTCGATGCCCAGGATACCATCCTTCCCTACTTGTCCGCTACTAAGGAAGTAAGCCTGCCCAACTACCTGGCTCGCAGTAATGACGGGTCTCTGATGAGAGAAAAGGAAGAACGCACCCACGCCCAGGTTTGCAAAGATAACCAGTAAAATAAGCAGTGCGATAATCAGGTTCCTCCGTCTCCTTCGCTGTCTGGTGGGGGGCGAAGAGATTGAATGCAACGAAGTTGGTGGAGTAGTGAGAATTGGAGGAGTATGAACAGGATTTGCCGAGGAAGTCGGTCCAGATATGCCAATTCTGGGAGTCGCGGGACCGCTCTGGGCATCAGATGGGGTTACATCGTAAGGCGGGACCGAGACACCAACGGCGAGATTGGGGGAAGAAAACTCCTGTGGTAGTAGTGGCTGAGATGCCGCTGCTGAGGAGGATGGAGGCGCGCCTATCGGCTCTTCATAACTACTTGTATGAGGTACTTCTGAATGTAACGGCTTGAAGTAGGTCGGTTCATTGGCCGGATCCAACGAATAAGGAGTTAGATCAAGGTGCGTAGGAACAGGCAAGTTGAAAGCCTGAGCGACTGCTGCTGTTAAGGATGCACAGTTAGGGAAACGTGCTGCCGGATCCTTAGCAAGGCAACGCAAGATTACCATTGTAAGAGCCGGTCGAATACCAGGGTTGAGAAGAGCGGGGGAAGGCGGCATAGCCTTGATATGCTGTTGCAATATAGCCTGCATCGTATTACCCTTGAAAGGGAGGGAACCGGTACAGATTTCGTAGAGAATTACCCCGAGCGAATAGATATCGCTACATTCATTCCCCGGAGAACCCATAGCTTGCTCCGGCGAAGTGTAGAGCGCGTTACCAATCCTTGTGCTGCTCGGAGTATTGCCGGAGTTTCCCAGCAATTGGGCCAGACCAAAGTCTGTGAGAATGGGTTCACCAATTGGATTGTGTATCGTATTGCGCTTGTCGAGCAAGATGTTGGCTGGCTTAAGGTCTCGATGGATCATTTCATGCCGATGCGCATAATCAACAGCCATGCCAATATAGGTAAAGAGATGGACGATATCGTCAGGAGCAGGGAATCTGCGTATATGGGAGGTGCTACCAATATAATCGGCCAGGGTTGGTCCTTCAATATAATCCATAACTATATAAGCAAAAGGACTATTGGATTCAGAAGGTCGAGCTATCTGGAAGTCATGAATCTTCACAATATTGGGATGCTGTAAAGCGGCTACAAGTGGTACTTCACGTGCAAAACGCTTTAGAAAATCGGGATCTACCCGCAAATCAGTGTTGAGAAGCTTAACGGCGACGTAGCGTTTCGACTGACTGTCCAGAGCCTTCCAGACCTCAGTTATACTCCCATGTGCCAAACGCTCCTGCAATTCATATTTTTCAAGGCGGCGTTGATTCGTGTTCATCTTGTCTCTACCCCAAAAGACTTTGAAGATATATTTCCTCAACAACAAAAAAGAGGATTACAATAAGGCAGGAGGAAATTTTTAAATCTACTATGATAATACTTAAATTACTCTGAATTGTCAATGCTCTACTGTATTTTCATATCTTTATTAAAAGTTCATTGTGAAAAACGTGATACTTATGTTAAGTAGGTATAGCAACTTGTAAGACAGTAGGATTTTACGGCGATACTGAGTGCTTACAAACACGTTCTTTAATGATATAACTTTCACTATAAATAGCATATCTACAGGATAGGCAAGCAGAGCGTAATTCCATTACGCCCCTACGATATACTCCACCAGGTCTTTCAAATGCTCAGGATTCTCTACGCGCCAAAGGGGGAGCGCGTACCATTCCTCGAAACGCCCTTTGCGTTTAATGATCACTTCTTGCTCGCCGACGCCGATGCCAGCTAGCTCGCTCCATGCAAGCACAATCTTTCCGTTCTCGATATCGACGCCCCTTGTGCTGATGCGGATATCGCCGAATATCACCGGAATATTTGCATGATAGAGGTCTATATTGCGCTGCAACGGTCCTTCATGCTGCTCGTACTCTATCGTATCCACCATGTTTTTGAGGCTGTCCGCGTTCGGAATACGCGAGACAGGCAACGTATACCAGTCCCAGTATTGCCCTTTTTTGTAGATACTCAACGCTGTATCATCGACACTGATATGCTCAATCTCGTTCCACGAAAGCGTTTCTTGCTGTTCCGCTTGCCTGTCGCCTTGCTTCCGCTTCTTTCCCTGTTTTCCTTGCGTCGCTTGCTTCCGCTTGATGCTCACGCCTTCTTTGTGTAAAGCAATTTCGTTGAAGGAAACGAGTTGTCCGGCAAAGTAGGCATCGAGCAGTTCGGGTAAGCATACACGAGTCACTTTACGCTCAATCAGATGTCCGAGTCGTGCTATATCAGCAATATCGTTATGCAAGACCAGCCGTCGATCATTAGAAGTACATAATGTGTAGGTGCGCGTCACGGTTGCTCTATCTTTGATGCTGATATCTTTCCAGAATTGGTGTATATCGTCCCATGCAATTACTGTCGCTTTCCGTTTCAGAAAAATCAGTCCATTCGTGCAGAAAAGAATGCGGAGACGCGGCGAGAAATTGAGTAGTATCAGCAGTACCAGGCCCATAAGTTCCCAGAGAGCAGCGACAGCCAGCAGCAGATTGACCTGTGCCAGCGTCCACCAGCTAAAGAGCAACTCATATTCGTGCCAGAAGATACCGAGGATGACCAGACCAAAAAGGATACACAGAGGGCCGAGCAAGCGCAACCAGAGCGGCGGCATCGGGGCATCATGAACCGATTGCAAACCGCCCAATCCATCGACCAGCGGAGCAACACGACGAGCAATGCGCCGCATACGCAACTGCTCTAACGTTTTAGATGATGGGGAAGATGTAGGAACGAACGATGCCTTGCTCATGGAGTCCTGACTAGATGCTACATAATGACATTCCATAATATAGTACGTTACGAAAGCGTGTATTTCGCACAGGGCTAATATGTTATAATGTGCAACGATATGTACAAGACACTTATTCAACCCTTATTAGGTAAGCTCGACTCAGAGACGTGGCATGTACGAGCGAAAGAGGCTCTGCACCTCGCGGAATCGACTCCATTGACCCTCACACTCCTTGAATTGTTTGCAGCACAGCATAAACGGTTCAGTAGTGAACGCTTACATGTGAATGTGTGCGGTATAGCATTCGATAATCCTGTGCTTGTGGGTGCAGGGTGGGACAAAGATGGACGTTCA
>DAIQNC010000045.1:0-12282 GCA_036788655.1 Ktedonobacteraceae bacterium | reverse complement strand
GGAAGAAACTCTATTTCTATCTGCTCAGAAAGAATTTTCCCAATGAAGCTCAACAGATTCTCGATAACGGTGTTCAGGTTGACGTTGATAGGAGCCAGTACCTGACGACGTGAGAAGGCGAGCAACTGTTGCGTCATCTTCGCGGCCCGTGTAGCAATATCTTCAATGCGTTCGAGCGTCTCATACAAAGGATGTCCTTCGGGCGTTCGAGTCATACCACGACTCGTGTAACCGAGAATGCCACCAAGCATGTTATTGAAATCGTGTGCTATCCCACTCACCAACAGGCCGATACTTTCTAACTTCTGTGCCTGTTGCAACTGGTCAGAAAGTCTATGCTGCTCTGTATTATCAAACAGGTAGCCACGAAATCTGGTCAATGTTCCATCGTCATCAAATGTACCGACCATATTCCCGATAATGTAGATCGGCGTACCATCGCGTCGCAGCATCTCAATATCAAGATACTCCAGACGACGTTCGTGCCGCAATACACTCAGCAATTGCTCATATGCCTGTGAGTCGTTAAAAAGGAACTGGATGTTGCTCGCTAATACCTCATTGACAGACTCATAGCCAAAGATACGCACGAAAGCACTATTGCAAGTGAGTAGCTCTCCATCAGTATCACAGACAAAAACCGCCGTCAGTCCCTGCTCAAAGAGTTCCCGATAACGCTCTTCTGAAGCGCGAAGTTGCTGAATTGCTTCATCATACTGTTGTTGGAGCTGTCTTTTCTCCAGCACATCGAGAACAACCTGGGGAAGCCTGTCGAGATGGCTTTTCAGGATATAATTGCTCAAACCGGACTGTAAGCCCTCAACGGCAATCTCCTCACTGCCCGTTCCCGTCACCATCACAACAGGCACATCAGTATTGCGTTGCCGAATGCGTTGCAACACTTTGAGGCCATCAGTCCAATTCAACTGGTAGTCTGTGAGAACAAAATCAAAATTCCCCTGGTCTACTATAGTATCGAGGTCACTTGCGTGTGCGACCTCGACAAACTCTGCATCTGAAAACTCTCTTCTCAAACGTCGTATCGCCAGTTCACGGTCTGCCGAACTGTCGTCGATAACCAGAAATTTCACGGATTCACCCCAACAAAATCTATTGTTTATCCTGTTGCATCACCATCTGGGAAGCATTGCACTCCACGTCCCCATATCACATCATACCCTCAATGACAGGAAGCTCATAACATTGTCTCTTCTATAATAATATTACTTGTCTGATGCGAATTTGGTTTCATTGCTTCTGGTGAAACCTCTATGACGATACGTATAAAGGCAACTTCACAAAGAATGTGCTTCCCTCGCCGACAACCGATTCCACCCAGATTTCACCACCCTGCAATTCTACTGCCTTCTTAACGATAGCCAGCCCAATACCTGTACCTGCGTATTCATCTTCGCTATGGAGACGCTGAAAGATGGTAAATATCTTCTCATAATGCCTCTCTGCAATGCCAATACCATTATCATGTATATGTACAGTAGCATCATGTCCCTGTTCAGTCGCGCCTATCGTCACCTGTGGCTGCGCTTCCAGGCGATGATACGTAAGCGCGTTATTCAACAGGTTCACGAAAATTTGATTGATGAGTGTCGGGTCTCCGTACACAACCGGTAATGTCTCAGCAATCTGTACGCTTCCCTGAACTTCTGCTATTCGCTCAGTCATCCCTTCGACGATTTGTGGCAACAGGAATGAAAGTGCAACGGGCCTGTGTCGTGTCTTACCATGCTCGATGCGTGTATAACTAAGCAAGTCATTGATGAGTTGATCCATCTGCACCGTTGAGCGCACAATATGCCGTACATAACGGTTGCCCTCTTCATCCAACACGTTGCCGTAATCTTCCGCAACAATCTGCGCAAATCCACTGATAGCACGTAAGGGAGCGCGTAAATCGTGAGCCAGAGCATACGCAAATGCCTGTATCTCCTGATTCTTTTGCTCCAGAATGTAGCTCTGCTGCTCCATTTGCCGACGCATAGCATTACGTTGAATGGCGTTATGAATCGCACGATACAGATTGCCCGCCGTCATCTCACCTTTGACCAGATAATCCTGCGCCCCACGCTTCATTGCCAGTAGCGCAACCTCTTCATCGCCCAGCCCTGTCAGCATGATTACAGGAAAGCCCATCGCTCCATCATCATTGGTCAACTCATCCAGAAACTCTATGCCAGTGATGTCTGGCAGGTTATAATCGAGCAAGATACAGTCCGGTTGAATGCGCTGGCACAACTCCAACCCTTGCTCTCCCGTCTCGCACTCATAGAGCTGATAGCTATACTCTGCATCTTTTAACAGATAGCGGCGGAACATTTCCCTGTCTTCCAGGCTATCTTCGATAATGCAAATAGTTGGATTTTTATCCGTCGTACTCACAATGTCACTACCTCGATCCATCCTCATGGTTTATTGCTCAAAGGCGTCGGGTAGCACAGCGACGCCAAACCAGTAGTTGTTCAAAAGCTCAACAGCTTGCAGCAGTTTCTATATTCATGGGTTTGAGCATATAACTGTTCGCCCCCTGCTGAAAACATATCTCGATATCCTTCGGATCTGATGAAGATGTCCAGACAATCACAGGAATCGAGCGTAAATCCTCATCCTGCTTAATCTCTTGCAACACTTCGCGTCCATCATCCGCTACGAGATTAAGATCGAGCAGGATAAGCGATGGACGAATCGCATTCGCATGTTCGCCCCTCTTGTAAAGATAGTCGAAGGCATCTTGACCATCAACGCCGCGCACAAGCGGTGTACGAATAGAGAGTTTTTTCAACGCCCATTGAATAATCTCGAAATCCTCATCGTTGTCCTCGATGACCAGCAGTGGCCCTGTCGCGGGATATAGCATAATTACATCACTTTCTGCAACGTGAAGTAGAAGGTCGTTCCCTCTCCAACCGTTGATGCTAGCCAGATGCGCCCCCCATGACGCTCCACAATTCGTTTCACAATGGTCAATCCTGCGCCAGTTCCACCACCGTACTTCTCTCGACCATGCAATCGCTTAAATATCGTAAACACTGTGTCGAAATACTTCTCTCGAATACCTATACCATTGTCACGCACATACAAGACAATTGTTCCTGCTTGCTTACTGCTCTCTACTGCCGTTTCATAACCAATCTCAATCCACTTTTCCTCTTTGTCATTATACTTCATCGCGTTCGTAAGCAAATTACTGTATATCTCGCCGACATGCACACGGTCACAAACTATCGTCGGCAGTGGACGCGGAATACGTATCTGCATACCGCTCTCCTGAATACGTACCTGAAGTAATTCAAGTACACGCGCAACCACGTCGTTCAAATCCGTCGCCTCGAACGAGAGATCTATCTGACTAACACGCGAGTAGTAGCGTAACGATTCAATCAGGTCGTCCATGCGTCCAGCAAGGCGTATCAGCGTATTCAATCGCCCGATACCCTCTTCGTTCAATTGGCTTGCATAGTCCTCTTTCAGAATGGATGCAAAGTTGTGGATACCTCGCAATGGCTCCTTGAGGTCATGCGAAACAACATAGGTGAACGAGTCCAGCTCTTTGTTACTACGCTCCAATTTGTCGTTCAGATGTGCCAATTCCGCGGCACGTTGCAATTCGATTTGCCGTAACACGCGCTCTACGATGACACCTCGCAGCTCTCGTGCTGCCTCAATCTCGAATGTTTTCCAGGGAGCTGAAGTCATACCTACCTGCTCGCTCCACGCTTCAAAGGACGCACGTGGCCGCAGATTATTCATGGCCTTCTGCGCCATCACCTCGTTCGGGTCGCCAGCCCACGTCACCGTCTGCAATACCTCTGGTCGGAACCACAGCACATAATTCCCCTGTATCACCGAAACAGTCATTGCTAACAGCCCACTCGCCATATCCTTATAACTTGCGGCTATAGGAAGTTCTCTTGTAAGAGATTCTGTAACAAAGATATCCTCTTCGCCTCTCTCCTGTAGCCACTCCACAATTGCTCGGCATGCGCTTTCATCTGGCGTCGCGCCTATCATCACTAATTGTTCATCAAAGCAGAGCGCGACTCCCCCTGCATCTTGCATCTCCAGAAGTAGCTTGCCATCGTCCGCAAGCCCTTTCACCACATCATCCTGCCCCAACAGGTGTTCCTGGATGCGTGTTTGAAGTTCTTTGACACACACTCTGCGTTCGTAATCCTCGATATCCTCTTTCGTCGCCAGTTGTAACGAAAGAATTTGCCCAAGAAATTCGCACGCCTCGCGCACCTCATAGGGAATATACTTCGCTGTATCATGATGGCATGAAATAAGACCCCAGAGTTGTCCATCGCGTAGAATAGAGACCGACATCGACGCGCCCACACCCATATTTTTCAGATACTGAATATGTACAGGGGAGACACTTCGTAGCACCGAGCCGCTCAAATCAAGTGGACTCTTCGTCAATGGATTATCTGTTGGGATAATTGGTGAGGGGCAGTAGTCTACATCGGCAATGAGACGAAGCCAGTTGCGCCTGTAGAGTTCACGTGCCTGTGCTGGAATATCAGAGGCAGGATAGTGAAGGTCAAGATAGGGGTGCATATCGGCACGTTTCGCCTCGGCAATGACTTCACCATTCCAATCCTTATCGAAGCGATAGACCATCACGCGGTCAAAGCCCGTTATCTGTCGCACCTCATCCGCCGCCGCTTGCACCAGTTCACGTAAGCTCGTCGCAGCTTGCAATGCCGTAGCAGAGGCGCGTATTGCGTGATAAAAGCTCGGAAAGCCGGGTTGCTCACGGGACTGCGCTGGCTCCAATTCAAGAATGAGCAAGCCCTCAACACGATGGAAAATGCCATCAAACGTCTTCCCATGCACCTGTAACTTCACAGGGTTGATAGCCCGCAAATTCTCCGAAGCCAGGTAGCCACGCAACGTCTCCATTTGAAACTCATCGAGCAATGTATCAAGGGATTGTTGCAACAGCGACTGAGCCGGGACATGTAGAACTGTCTCAGCACTTTCGCTCACCTGCACAATCGTCAGGTCTGGCTCCGTCAATGCCAGCAACACACCATGAGGTTGCACATACCCTGGAATATGAATAGGTTCCTTATCACAATCCGTCAGATTGAGCGCATCCACTCCTGTTGCTTCATTCTGTAGCTCTACAATTCTTTCGTGAATGTCGCGTTCTGTAAATTCCTCTGTACTCACACTTTCCTCACCAAAACAAGTGTCTGAATCGCTGCTCACACGCGCTGTATGGCTGAACGAGGCATGATTCTCTTCTTTATTTCTCCATATGAAGTGTAGCAGAGATTGCTATGAAGGGCAAGCCGAACAATTCCTTGCATATTTGGGTGAACCATCGGTAGGGACAGATTTATCCTGTCCATGTGACCTATCAGCTATGCTCACACGGACAGGATAAATCTGTCCCTACCGATGGTTCACCCCATATAATTCGCCAACGTTTCCACGCTACAAATTGACAATAACAAGAGTTCTTTTGTTGGGGACTATCTTGTTCTCCATGATATCGTAGAAAGATTTGTAGGAGTAGTCATGCTCAAGAGATTGTACACTCGTAAAGCACTTATCTTTCCTCTGCTCGGTGCGCTGCTCATTATTTTCCTCTCGGCATTTATTATTGGTCAATTTGCCGGAATAGGACGTGCAGTGACAAGCATTGGAGCCGGGAATCGCCACACGTACCCCACGCACGCTACGTCTACCCTCACACAACGTGGCGTGACTTCGCGCACACAACATACCGTTACTCATTTATCGACTGGTATGCTTCTGCCTCATTCATCACACGCCTTCATTACTTCAAATGATGGCTATGCAACGCCTGTTGATGGCACAACGCCCACCGTTGGCATTACTCCAACTGTCGATATTTCGCCGACTGTTGATGCATCGCCTACCGTTGGAAGCACTCCCACCATCACGCCAACAACACCGACTGGCAACCAGACCGTTTCGGTCTTCGTCGAGCCGACAGCAGGTGAGCAGGTCATCCTTGATGCCATCAATAACGCTCAGCAATCTGTCTGGCTCGAAGACTATCTGCTCACCGACACCAACGTCATCACGGCACTCGAAAATGCGGCGAAACGTGGCCTCGATGTGCGCGTCATGCTCGACCCACATCCCTATGGTGGTGGCACACCAACAACAACTATAGATGCCCTTAATGCTGCTGGTGCAAAAGCTCAAATCGCCAACCCCGCCTTCACCTACACGCATGAGAAAACCATGATTCTCGACGGAAACACCGCCTACATCATGACCCTTAACTTCACCTACTCAGCCATGAACGGCAAGAACCGCGAGTATGGCGTCATCGACACCACACCAGCCGATGTGCAGGGAGCCATCAACATCTTCAACGCCGATTGGAGCCGTGTTGCGGATACTGTCAGCAACGCCAATCTTGTCATCAGCCCCGACAACTCACGCAACCAGTTCCTTGCCCTCATCAATGGCGCGAAAACCTCGCTCGTCATCGAAGCAGAGGAGATGCAAGACCCGACCGTTGAGCAAGCCATCGCCAGTGCCGCACAACGTGGCGTCAACGTCCAGGTAATTCTGCCAAATCCGGGGAGTGGCACTGATTCCAATGCATCAGGCATCGCCACAATTAAAGCCGGTGGGGCGCAGGTCGAAGAGGATAGTCAGTTGTATATGCACGCAAAAATGATGGTTGCAGATGGTACGCTTGCCTATGTCGGTTCCGTCAACATCTCCACCAACTCGTTCGACAACAACCGCGAACTCGGTGTCCTTTTCACCGATAGCACCTCAATCACCACGCTGCAACAAACCTTCCAGAGCGATTGGAGTGCATCACAAGCTGTGTAGCGATTGATGAATTAGGAATCGTTGTATCACGTCCGTTCATCCCAGGTATCTCAAAGGATCAGAGGTGATACAACGACTCTTATCCCAATCCAGCTTGTCTAGCTCGAAGCACCGCCTGTGCGCGATCAACCACCTGCAACTTGCTGAATATGTTGGAGACGTGGTTGCTCACTGTCTTAGGACTGAGTACCAACTCTTCAGCAATTGTCGCGTTGCTTTTTCCCAGCGCGATCAATCCCAGAATTTCTCGTTCGCGTTCTGTCAAATCCGGGAAAGCGGATTGCGGTAAGATAGGTTGCATATTGGCAAAATACTGCATCAGCCTTTGAGCAATGGATGGGCTAAAAATGGCCTCTCCATGAGCAACCACGTTAATCGCCCGTAGTACCTCGGATTGATCGGCCCCTTTGAGCAAGTAGCCTCGTGCGCCTGCTCGCATGGAGGCAAACACTGAGGCATCATCTTCTAGCATGGTAAGGACGAGAATGCCAATATGAGGATGTGCTTGCATAATACGGCGTGTCGCCTCAACCCCGTTGAGGCCCGGCATATGCAAATCCATCAGGATGATATCGGGTTGCAGTTCCTCCGCCCGCGTGATCGCTTCCTCGCCATTAGTCGCCTCACCTACCACTATCATGCCTGACATAGATGCGAGCAATGCCCGTAAGCCATTGCGAACGAGTGGGTGGTCATCGACCAGCAGGACACGAAGCGGTTCATTTGACATAGGACACTCACTCCTTCAGCAGTGGCAACCTGGCCGAGACGCACACTCCACCAGGTGCCAACGTTTCCACTGTGCAAGAACCGCCTAGCTCGGTAGCTCGCTCGCGCATCGCATGAATCCCTACGCCTACATGATAGTTGCCGGGCAATCCATGCCCATCGTCCTGCACCTCTACCACCAGGGCATTTTCGCGGATTGAGAGGCGAATCGTACAGGTCGCGGCCTGTGCATGACGAATGACGTTTGCCAGGGCTTCCAGAGTAATCCGGTACGCGGCTACCTCAATCGCAGCAGGAAGGGCGGGCAGCGTCTCTGGCGCGTCAATAGTCACCTGAACATTGTCCAACGGATATTGTGTCACCTGTTCGCGCAGTGCTGCCACCAGACCCCACTCGTCCAAGATAGGCGGACGCAGATTGTAGACCACCCGTCGAATATCGGCAATCGATGCTTGAGTCTGAGTTTTGAGGTCCTTGAGCAGAACCTTGACCAACTGGGGATCGCGGTCCAGCAAGTTCGAGGCGGCGTCAAGTTGAAAGGTCACACCGGTTAGAGCCGCTCCCAGGCCATCGTGCAGGTCGCGGCGCAAGCGACGACGCTCCTCTTCGCGTGTAGTGACGAGTTGAATCCGAGAAGATTGAAGTTCAGTTGCCAGATGCTGCAAGTCACTAGTCAGACGTACCGTGTGGGCTGCAAGACTGGCCTGACGTGCCAACTCGTTGAGCAGTCGTAGATCGGCAAGGCTAAAGTCTTCGCCGACAGCACGTGGGGCAAGAAGTAGCTTGCCAATGCTTTCACGCTGGTAGACAAGCGGCAATATGAGCGGCTCTCCCTGTGATTTTCCAAAACTTGCAGCCTCAATGAATGTGTCGTCACGCTTGAGCAGGATGGCGACATAAGGTAGCTTGAGTGCCTGAGCCACCGTCTCCACAATCGTCGGTAACACCGCCTCCGGTGCCAGGGTTGCTTCCAGGCGTTGCCCTAAGCGTGCGATTACCCTGTAAGGCTCGTCACGCTGACCATAGAACAATCGGTTCACACCGCGTTGAAGTAACTCTCTCAAGGGCTGAAAAAGTACCGCAACCAGGCCAGTTGCGATGAGCGATATCAGGAGGCTACTACCAGTGCGAAAGAGTGCGCCCAGGTAGCCAACCACAAACACGTACAGTCCAACAACGCACGCTGTAAGACCACCATAGACCAACGTCCGGTTGATGATAATATCGATGTTCCAGAGCCGATAGCGCATGATAGCAATGGCAAACGAAATTGGCAAGAGGAGGGAGCCAATATCATTCAGATAGGCATTGATTGGATCATAGAGCGAGCCATTCAGAGAGGGGATGAAATTCTCAAGCAAGTCCCATCCTAGCGTGGCTACTATTCCTAAAGCGATACTAAAGAGAATCCACTTGGTTTGCTGCCGTTGGACCGCAGTGGATATGTACCGATAGCGATACACTTGTGCAATCACCAAAACGAGGAAAGAGCCAACAAAATCGAGAAGCCCTACTACCCTGAGCCAGTTTGGGAGATGGGCATACCAGTCTGGAAAAAACTGATAGACGAAATTGTTGAGGAGAAACACAGGTATCAGCCAACGAATCCAGCGAGGCACAAAGTAACCACTGGGGAAGAGCGAGAATACCACAAAGAGTGCTATGCTAAAGAGGAAACCGAGCAGGTTAGCAGACAAACTCCAACTCGCCTGGCTCGTGGTTAGGCCACCGTAGAGACCATTGTCAGCTCCTCCTACCACGAGCATGAACGCGACGAGTAAGGCCATCCAATCATGAGACCTACGCCACATCAACACTCCACCCATCGCCACCCATACCAATGCCGGGCCAAGGGTGAGCATCAACGTAAGCACTGCATAACCCTCGACCGAGATACCCAACTTCTGAAATGAATGGACGCTATTCAAGGTGAGCTGCTGATAGGGACAAGGCTGCTGAATACAGATGGTTTGTAGATACATCAGGTAGGTTGGTAGGCTGACCAGAAAGAGTCCTAGAACCAGCACAACAACGACACCCCAAGCCACCCGTGCCATAATCAGCCAACCGCCTCGGATGTATGTCTCAGCGTGGCTAGTCGGTTGAGGATTCCCGGCCCTGTCTGGTTGTACATGCTCCAGATTCATTGTAAGACTTCCTCTTCTCGCCTCCGTCTAGTTGATGACAGTCTCTCCGGTAGTTGTTGCTCTTTCATTCTACCCGATATGACGTGCTTCTGGAAGTGGGAACAAGGGACATACCGGGAAACAAAGGCATAATCCTGGTTGCCCACTCCTAAAAGCGCGTCACATCGCCAGAGTCGCTTTTATCGACTCACTCCAACTTCAGCAACAGGGTGTGCCATTACTTCCGGTATTTCCTGCTTCTGCGTCATCAGCAGGTATCCGCACCACGCAAACGCCACGAAGAAGGTCACATTACTGGCAAAATCAATGATGGTACCGAACGGAGGCGCAATGGCAGGAATCGAGAGGAAAAACAGGACGCCAGAAATGATGAGAAGAGTCCCTGTCCAGCCAGGAAAGACGTGTGCGCGTCTGGTGGCGACTCCAAGCAGGATAGCTCCTATACCGAGCAGAATTACTGGCACAAGTATCCATAGTAGAAATCCGGAAAGTGGCCCTACTCCGCCTGACGGAAGCAGCTTTGGGGCTGATTGTGCCAGGTATGGAAAGACGGTTGCCTGCACAGTGCCAAACGCCACGCTCCCCATCAGTAAGCCTAACGAGAACAGCACAAAGCCAGCGAAACCTATCTTCCCGCCGCGTGCCGCCTGCCGAAGGTAGAGTCCTGGCAGCCCCAGTATGAGCAGGAGAGACCAGACTAGAAACAGGCACACATCAATGGTAAAAGCAGGACTCAAAACTTGCTGTGGTGTCAGATTGTGGTCAGGGAAGACAACAATATCCAGAATCGATCCGATTATGCCAACCAGACCTCCAACGAGCAGAACAATTCCGCTCCAGCGATACAATGTTGCAGATGACATGATGAAAACCTCCTTGCAGAACATTTCTGCGTATCCATATAGCTCCCCGATTTCATAATATGTAATTCTCCGATTCCATATATGTAGCTCCCCGATTTCATATATGTAGCTTCCCGATTTATCGTGGGAGTTCAATGGGAACTTTCTGCCTAAAGCATAACTGGAGAGGTCTTCCCATGTCATGAGTGAATTTCCTGTTGCAACGGGAAATTTCTGTGGGAATATTTCCCAATGGAGAAATGCACCTGAACACTGTGAGCTATTTCACAAACGATTTCGCCTTCCTCTGCGTTTACCTTAACAAATAAAACATTTCTATCTCCACAAAGGAGCTTACATTTTATGAATATGTTCTCTCGTTATTCCAAAAAACATCTTCTCTTTGCACTATGTAGCGTTCTTGTTCTCTGCACACTTGCGGCGTGTGGCTCGAATTCGACGACCACAACGAATACGCAGCCTCAAACCGCTCAAACTCCTCAAGGAAATAGCAATTCAAAGGGTGGCAATACTACACAGCAACAGACGAGTACACCGACCACACAAACGACAACTGTTACCATGCCTGCAACACAGACCAGTTGCCCGGCGATGGGAACGGCACGTGCATTCGTTTCGGCCCCTCTCGCCCTCGGTCATCATCAAAATCTCGTCTATATCGTCAATCAATCACAGCATAACAATCCTACATTCGCCACGCTCAAGCACTACGATACGACAACGGGTAGCAAAACCGTCATCGTACAACTGCAAAATACCAGTATTAGTTCGGCACAGATTTCAGCCAATGGACAATGGGTTCTCTTTGTGAGTGGCAATGGGACGCAAGAAAAGCTTCAAGCAGTGCGTATGGATGGGGAAGGACTGCAAACATTGTACTGCGGGAACTTCCAGACGAGTCCGCAATGGTCTACCAATCAGCGTCTCATCGCGTTTGAACAGGTCATCTCCGGCAACCTCAACATTTACCTGCTGCATACTGCCACTGGCGCACTCGAAGATGTTTTCACACAACCGAACGCGAATGTGCGCGTCTACCTGCTCAGAACATGGCTCGACAACAGCCATATGTACCTCGTCAGAACCACGACCGATGCGAACCCCGATGTGCTTGCACTGCTCGACATCACAAAAGGCGATAATCAGACTGCCAGCAGCCTGACACAGATTGTTCCATCAAGCCAGGACACAATTTCTCTCGGTAGCTTCGATAGTAGCTACGATGGCACACACCTGTTCGTCAATCATAACAGTTGCGGCTACGGATGCACAGGGCCGAGCGACATCACCGTGCAGCCAGCGCAGGGTGGACAAGAGCAGACCATCTATCGTAGTCAACAGTACGCAGTCACAAACGTTCGTGCGGTGACAGCGAACATATTGCTGGTCGATATCAACAACCAGCCGTTTATGAACAACCACGTCGATCAAAGCCACAACGGTCTGTGGACGATGCACACAGACGGGTCGAACCTCACACGCCTCACGACCGATACCGCGACGACCACATCTTCACTGAACGCTTATAGTCAGTTACCCTGGTCAAACGTCTCGCGTGATGGAAGTACCTACTCGGCCTTGCTGATAACCAGTGCCGCAAATCAACAGCCAACGTATGCCATCATCACAGGCTCACTCACTGGCGGCACGTCCAACACTATTGCTTCCATCTCCGATGGAAAGACACTCGATATCGC
>DAIQNC010000044.1:12067-12321 GCA_036788655.1 Ktedonobacteraceae bacterium | reverse complement strand
AAAGATACCATGAATGACGTTTGGAAATTGGCCTATGGAGTGGAATCGCAGGTGACACGTAGTTTCTTGCTGCTGTGCAATCAAAATGGAGAACCTTTTCTTTTATCTTATTGGTATTTATAATTATATTTTATCATACATGAACCGTTTGTTGTTCGATATTGCGCTGTTCTGCAAGCGTGTTTCGTTCCCAGAAAACGCCTTGTGCGTATCCCTATTGTGATGCGGTCACATTGCAGCTCTGCACATCCCCT
>DAIQNC010000044.1:0-12057 GCA_036788655.1 Ktedonobacteraceae bacterium | reverse complement strand
CACCGAAGTGTAGGGGTCTGATTCTATCACACCCTGGCGACCATACTACCCATGTCTGTATTCATTTATCAAGCCCCATTATCACACTCAGGTTATTGTGATGCAGTCACATTGCAGCTCTGCACATCCCCTAACCCAAAAATCTTATTTACCACAGGTTGCACGTTCTGGCAGTTGGGAATCATCACGTCCTGGTTCGCGCCTACGCTGGGATCGTAGACGGAACTGAGGTCGCCGTAGTTCTGGCTGCCTGTGCCGGGGCCGAGGGTGATGCGTTGTATCGAGGCGTTGGAGAGCGTTCGTGCGAAGTTGGCGAACGAGAGCATCTCCTGCTCGCTCAGGTCGGTGTAAACCGAGCCTGTCATGTCTTTGAGCAGTTGGGGTAAGTTGGTTACAACACTGCCGATATTCAGTTTCTTCTTGAGGGCTTCCAATACCTGCTGCTGGCGTTGTGTACGCCCGATATCACCAATCAGGTCGGCATGTCGTGAACGCACGTATTCAAGGGCTTGTTCGCCATTGAGATGTTGCAGACCGGGAGCAATATATAGTCGCTGATAGGCGTAGGGATCGTTGGGATTTTTAGCACTGCCTGTATCAGCGGGATAGCTGTCGTCTACAATGGGATGTGTCACATCGACATCGACGCCGCCAAGCGTGTCGATCACCTTAGAAAATCCGCTTAAACCTACCCATGCGTAGCGGTCAATTGTGATGCCGTAATCCTTTTCGATGGTCAAACGCGCCTCGCGTACACCGTCGTCGAAGTTATTGTGCTGTGACGCAGCCAGGAAAAATGCCTGATCAATCTTGTGCATTCCACCAATATCGGGAACATTCACCCAGGAGTCACGCGGTATAGAGACCATCGAGACGCTATTATTGACTGTATCAATATGAATAACCATCATCACCTGTGTCAGCACATCAGGGTAGGTGTACTTGTTGTCGTTATCACTTCCCATCAGCAAAATATTCCATGAGCGACCCATGACGACATTGTATGCCGGGGATGTATTGGGCAATGGCTCATCCTTGCCACGTTGAACGGGATGAATGAACTTTTGTAGCGGCGTATTGACTGTCGTGTCATAGTAGTGATAGGCATAGGCCAGTACACTGCCAAAAACACCCATAAATATCAAGAAGATAATGAGTGCGATACGCAAATGCTTTTTCTTGTGTTTGTGCGGTTGTTTCCCCTGTGGCATTTGCGGTATTTGTTGGGATTGGGATGGCTGAGACGGCTGAGATGGCAATGCAGGCTGATAATGATATGGTTGCCGTGTTTGAGGATATGACACCTGTTGGGGTTGTTTAGATACAGGCATCTCAACAGTTGGCTCATCAGCAACATGGCTCACGCTTTTCAGAGATGTTTTTTTGAATTTAGTCCCACCTTCTAGCCTTTTGAACGGTGGTGCAGGAAATTTGATTGTTGGCTCATCATCTCTTATCATAGGTATATGTCCTGAAAAGTCATGTAGTGATGTGATAAATCACGTCCGTCTTCGTTCCTCATGGCGCATGTAAGTGATACATCACGTTACTACATGGCTGGATGTTATGCGGAACGGGAGCAATCCCCAATGTACTCCTGAGATTAGTATAATCGCTTGCCCCAAAAGATGCTATGCTTGTAGGAACAGCTACGGTACATTTTATAAAAATTTGATAGAAATTTGAGAATTGCACGGACGTGATGAATCACATCACAATATGGAAGTAGAAAGGTTGGTTTATGGATATTACACGCATTCAACAGGTATTACAGGAAGAACATATTGATGGATGGCTGTTTTTCGACTTTCGCAAATCGAACCTGATTGCCTATCAGGTGTTGTCGCTGCCGATTCACGATATGTATACGCGCCGTTGGTTCTATTTTGTGCCAGCACAGGGTGAGCCGGTGGCGATTGTCAGTGCGGTTGAGTCGCATGTTCTGCATTCACTTCCCGGTACACGTTTGATTTATCGCACATGGGAAGAGATGCAACAATACCTCAAGCAATTGCTCACGCCGGGGATGCGTGTGGCGATGGAGTATTCGCCGATGAACGCTATTCCCTACATTGGGCGTGTCGATGCTGGCACGGTTGAACTGGTGCGCTCCTTCGGTGTAGAGGTCGTCACGTCGGCAAACCTCTCGCAATACTTTGTGGCGACGTTGACATCGGAACAGATTGAGAGCCATCGTGAAGCCTCGCACCTGCTCATAGCGACCAAAAACGCGCTCTTCGTGGAACTGGGGCAGGACATACAGGCCAGCACCGAACTCGACGAATATCTGGTGCAACAACGCTTTCAGAAACTGGCGCAGGATGCAGGGCTGGTGATGGCAGAGCCGCCCATCGTCGCGGTCAATGCTCACGCGAGCAATCCCCACTATATGCCTACAGCCATGCAACATAGTCCGATTACACGCGGCGACCTCGTCCTCTTCGATTTCTGGGCGCGTATGCCACGCGAGGATGCCGTATATGCCGATTATACATGGATGGCCTTCGTTGGAACACAGGACGAGATTCCAGCGAAACAACGAGAGGTCTTCGAGATCGTCCGCAACGCACGCGATACAGGTATTGCCTTCGCACGCACGAAACTTGCGGCTGGAGATCGCGTCGAGGGGCGGCAGGTCGATGATGTAGTACGCGGAGTCATCACAAAAGCTGGCTACGGTGACTACTTTGTACATCGCACAGGCCACAACATCGGCATCGCCGAACATGGCAACGGCGCAAATATCGACAACTACGAGACGCAGGATGAGCGCGTCCTGCTCCCCAACACCTGCTGCTCCATCGAGCCGGGCATCTATCTTCCCGAATTCGGTGTCCGTAGCGAAGTCAACTTGCTTATCCACGAGCAGGATGCTGAGGTGACAGGTGGCCCTGTGCAAGAAGAGATTGTGGCATTGCTGTAATATGTCATGTTGCTTAATCCTTTGAAAGGAGTTGCAGAGGGACTTCATCACCGCCCTTGAATCGAATACGCCCCTTATCGGTAAAGACGGTGACGCCGCCACTGCCTATCACTTCCCAGTTATTGCCGGAGCCGACGAGTGCTGTGCCGCCCTCGACTCCGACAACCGTTACCTTCTCCGTCGAGTGGATGGCAGCATCTTTGAAGAGGCCGGGAAGCTCGTCGAAGTGGGGAATGATGGCGATGCCGGGTACGAGTGCGAGGGCAGGTCGCATATGCCATATCTGCGGAAAATCGAAAAACTCGCTCCCCATCACCATTGCGCCAGCAGAGCAACCTGCGATAGTGCCGCCTGTATCGTAGACGCGGCGAATTGCATTCCACGCCTCGCTATCCCTGAGCGTTTCAAGCAGGTAGAGCGGTTTGCCGCCTGAGCAATAGATAAAGTTGGCCTGTGCGAGTTGTGACGCTATCTGCATATTGTTCGCATCCTCGCGTGTGAGTAGCATCACAGGCTCGACCTGCGCCCCTAACATTTGAAAATGCTCCGTTCCCATACGCGCCCATCGCTCTGTGACAGTAGCCCCATCGGGAGCCGCCGCCGTTGGAACCACGACCACACGTGGCGTCATGCCCTTTGTCTGCATCCTTTCCAGCAGCGTCCGGTCAACGGGCAGCATCTTCGGCAGGTATTCGCCTGAGCCAACCAGTGCCGCCGTTCCCTGTATTGATGTTGTCATTTATATCTATCCTTTTGTTTGTATGTACGCAACGACAAGTTGTCCTCTCTGCTCCATTGTATGTACTTGAGCCTGTGCCTTGTCAAGGGAAGTAATCTGTAGGAGCCTTAATGATGGAGATGAACGAAATAAACTGGGAATTCGTAGACCCCGATTTATCGATAGGGTCACATGACCTATCGATAAATCGGGGTCTACGAATTCCCGAACTCATTTGCTGCTAGAGGAGACCATAGATGAGCAAGCTGTTGTCTGTGCCGACGAAGACTTTGCCATTGTAGACGGTCGGAACACTGAATTTGATAGTGTGCTTCTTGCCGATACTGTCACGACTGCCATTCTCTTCGCTTGTATAGAGTTGGTGCGCGAGGTTACTGGCATCGTATGCTCGTAGCACACCTTGCGACGTATCAATAAGCCAGAGAATACCAGTACCCGCCTGTGTGCCATTAGAGGAGACAACAGGATTGCCCGAAACTGCCAGTTCTTGCTGCTGTGGACTCTCCTGTACAGGCGACTGTGAGGTGGGCTGGTCAGAGAGACGACCATGATTCAAGCTGAATGCTTTGACATAGTAATCGGAAAAGCCAGAGACGAATACATAGTCACCTTTTGAGCTATGCCAGTATGCCGGTGATCCCCATACGCCGCCAGAAGCGGTTCCGGTAGGCAGCTCCTGCACCACCGAATCGGCTGTGTTATTCAGGTGATCGCATGGGTCAGTGACCTTTTGGTATCCACCCAGGTGGTTGCGATTGAGTACATAGATGCGGCCCTCTTTTCCACCTGCAATCACTTCTGACGTGTTTGGCAAGAGCAGCGGACCACCGGAGCCAAAATCGGCATTGAACCAGTTCATACATATCTGATTGAATGGCGTGAAGGAGTCAGTAACGTGCAACCCATGGCTCGGACTGAGTTTGAGTACACTATCGCCTGCCTCTGAGCCTCCCGTGTTGAGGTTAAAATCACCTTCACCGCTGATGAGGTAGATGTTACCTGCGTTATCGGCTGCCAGACCTGACCCGCTTTGCCAGATGCCTCCCTGACCCGTATTCTGCTCTGGTGAGTACACGCTCGTCTGCCGTAGCGTGGATGCCTGGTATCCCATAAGCCAGCCATAGTAGGGAGGATTATCGCAGTAGGAACCCCAGGCAATGTACACGACACCTTGCGAGAGTAGCAAACCTACCCGTTGGTCTTCATGTTTGGGATCAAAGGATATCTTCCCATGCGAACTGCCTGGGCCGTTTCCAGAGAGTGAGGCGGTGATGGTAGCTGGACTATGGGGCTTTTGCTTTCCAGTAGCGAGATCAAGTGCGTAGAGCCGAGTGAAAAAGGCTCCATGTTTTTTTGAAGTCCCCACCACATAGAGTGTCTGCGTCTTCAAATCAATCACAGGTGTCCCAGTGATGCCAACGGTATGTCCGCCTATATCCGGGCAGTAGGTATCATTGTTTGAAAGTGGAGTCTCTCCAGGAAGGAGCAAAGTAGTGTGCCACAGGGGAGCGGTAGTTGTTCTCTGATTGGCATCGAAAGCGTACACACTGTCGTTCTCGGTTGCCACAAACACGACTTGATGCGAGACACCCTTGATAGTCAACTGAGACACATAGAGCGGCTGTGCATAGACTCGACCATCAACGGGATAGGAAACACGTTTGCCAAATTGAGATGCATTGACATTGGAGGTAGTAAGTGTTGTTTCAACATCATTTTGTCCGGTACGCATCGCATCATTTTTATAGGTTAGCATTCCCTTCCCACCCACCGATATACCTGGTTGCTGGTTGCTCTGGAGAAGATCATTGGAAAGTATCGATGTAAGAGGATGACCAGTTGAACTTGCCAGAAGCGATTTCAAACGAGTTGCTAAACCACCACTTGTGAAGGCAAACACCACCACGAGTACGAGAAGTACAATTACAGCGAAACCACCACGAGAAATGGTATGTTTCCGCCGTCGCGGAGGCGGAAAAACGATTGGATGGTCAGGTTTCATCTCTATTCTCCTTGAGGAAGCCGAATGTAGAGAGAGTTTTCTCGACCAGAGAGTCTGCCTACGCGAAGCAATCGGTCGATACTCCTCCATAAGAAGGATACGGAAAGCAAGCGGGAATAGTTTCCGACGGTAAGACCCCTACAGAGAGAGGTTGCGTTTACATCGGTTGAGTGATATCGTTCATTACAGGAAACAACTTTTCATCAAGAGCAGGAGAAACACATGGCGCAACATGCTGATACGCTGTTACGTATACCTCTGGCATGGTATAGCCAGATGCGCGAGACGAACTCCGTATATTATGACGATACGCTTCTTCAAACGTTCTTTACCTTCGGTGTAGAGTATTTTCCTGTAACATTCAAGGTGGCATAATGGCACATTCCTCGTTGTATGTCGGTATAGATATCGGCGGCACAAGTACGCGCATAGGACTCTTTCCCACACTCGATGCTCCTGATTGCACCATCATAGCGCGTTTCCCAACAAACCCAAGCTATGATGAGCAACAACGGCAGATACGCGAATCACTATTGAGCGTCGAGCAAGTCAAAGGAATAGGTATCTCTATCGGTGGACGTATAGCGAAGGATGGACGAAGCGTTGTTGTTGCGCCCAACATGCCCGACTATATCGGCAAGCCCTTCGCGCAGGATATAGAGGCGCACTTCGCCTGTCCTGTACGGCTCGGACACGATACCGTCTGTGGCCTACTTGCTGAAAAACGTTTTGGATGCTTACAAAGCGTTGAGCGTTGTGCCTATCTAACCGTCTCAACGGGAACGGGTGCGGCAATACACCTCGAAAAAGCTGGAACAGCTAGTATTGGTCTGACATCCTCAATCGAGATTGGACATCAAATTCTCGATGGCAACACACGTCAATGTCTGTGTGGACAGGTGGGATGTCTCGAAACCTACACAGGTGGTAGACAACTGGAGCTACGCTATGGTCACCCCATTTCGGAAATCACCGATAGCGCATTCTGGGATACCTTTTGCGACAAACTCGCGTTAGGATTGCTCAACCTCGCGCAACTGACGCGCATAGAGGTCGTTGCCGTGAGCGGAGCTATCGCACTCAACAATGCGCTTGTGATAACAGGTGTGCAGACAAAAGTGAATGAGATGCTGTGCGGCTCGACGCTCGAATTGCGACGGGCGCAACTGGGGGAGATGGCTCCGTTGGTGGGTGCGGCGATGTTACTGGCAACCCAGGAAGAGACGATTTTGCATTAAATCTCTATTGGCAAAACCATCTTCACCGCGTCCACAATCAACCGATGCTCCACCACCTTAATTCTTTCATGCAATGTCTCCTCCGTATCGTCTTCTCGAATGGCAACTTCGGCTCGTACTATCACGGGGCCGGCATCGACTTCGGGAATGACGTAGTGGACAGTGCTACCCGTGACCTTGATGCCAGCATCGAGGGCGCGTTGTACGACGTGTAGCCCTCGGAGTGCCGGAATGACACTACCATCGCTGGTCGTCACGGTATCACCCTGACCACTATCGGGTAGGAGTGCAGGATGCAGGTTGATAATGCGCTGTGGGTAGCGTTCGATAAAGCGAGGCGTGAAAATACGCATCCACCCTGCAAGCACAATCAGGTCGATGGAGAAGAGGTCGAGGAGCGATGCGAGCCGCTCCTCGGCCTCTTCTTTCGCCTTCCAGGGAAGATAGACCGATGGTATTTTGTGTGTAAGGGCGCGTTGTAGTCCCTGTGCATCGGCACGATTGCTCACTACCAGCGCGATCTCTATTCCATGCAATTCATCTAACTCGATAGCATCAATCAGGGCTTGCAGGTTGCTTCCACTACCTGAGACGAGGACAGCGATACGCGAAGGTCTCACTGGTTCGAGACCTCTTTATCGGCAGCATCCAGGTCTGCAACGAGCTTCTGTTTGTAGTTCTGGAGACGTTGTGCTAGTTGCTCATCGGAGAGCGCGAATATCTTGGCGGCGAGGAGTGCGGCTCCTTCTGGCTCCAGGATGGTTGGTGAGGCTATGCCTGATGGGAGACGCAGCGATGAGAAGATGTCCGCGCCACCAAAGCGGTCGCTGTATGGTGGACAGGCGATGACGGGGTAGCGCGTGTTGGCGTCGATGACGGCGGACAGTGCATTCGAGCGACCCGCGAGAGTCACATAGACAATCGGCCCACTCTGCTGCTCGTACTCGTTCAGAATTTCGAGCAGACGTGCCGTTGCCTTGTGCGCTGAACAGACGCGCATAGTGTAACCAATTTCGAGCGTTTTGAGTGTTTTAGCGACACTCTGCGCCTGTGCAAGATCGCTCTTGCTTCCCATCAAAATGATGACATGTGCTGACATGATGTTTCCGTGTGTTCCTTATGTAAATGTGAAATAGTTGATGGCATTCTTACAACACCCTTATAACTATATCACATCTGGTAGGGGTCTTCATTATAAACCTTGAATAAATACCCTGGATACGTCGTAGGGACAGATTCATCCTGTCCGTCTGGCCCTATCACCCCTGTTCGCACGGACAGGATGAATCTGTCCCTACGACGTATCCAGGTTAATTTGGTTAAGGTTCATCATTATGCCCCCTACAGATATGATATAGTTAATACACAGCAGTCATTTCTTCTTTTCTGTGAGACTCAAAGGATATCGGAGTTTCAATGCATTCAATGCACAATCTCAATCTACATCAGTTGGCGACGTTTCAGGTTGTCGCAAAACATTGTAGCTATATTCGTGCCGCCGAGGAACTACATTTCAGTCAACCTGCTGTGTCCGCGCAGATTCGCCAGTTAGAGGAGACGCTGGGTGTCAAGCTGTTTGATAAAATTGGGCGTAGGACGCATCTTACGAAGGCAGGTGAGGAACTGTATCTCTATAGTCAGAAGATATTTTCGCTGATTGATGAGACGGTTGAGACGATGAGTGCGCTGGCAAGCCCCGATTCCGGGCGTCTGAGCGTGGGAGCCGATACGACAGTGGGAACCTATGTCATTCCGAATCTGCTTGGCAAGTTCCGTGACATCTATCCACGAGTCGAAATCACGCTTGAGGTGGTCAACCCTAATCCTTTATTAGAGGAGTTGGTGAATAATCGTATCGACATGGCGATTATGAGCCGTATTCCACAGGAAGCTTCTGTCTTCTCTGCCCCGTTTGCACACAACGAACTTGTCCTCATTGCTCACCCGACACATCGACTTGCAGGAATCGACAATATCCCCTTCTCAGAAATTGCACGCGAACACTTCCTGATGCGCGAAACAGGCTCTGGCACACGTGCCGCATTAGAAAAAGCTTTTCAGGATGCTGGCTATCCATTGCAAGTGAGTATGCAGGTCGGAAATAATAGCGCAATCAAGCAGAGTGTAGCAGCAGGGTTGGGTATCGCCCTCATCTCACGGGTCGCAATCGACATGGAACTGGAGACGCATCGCCTCGTTATGCTTGATGTCGAGGGCTTTCCCCTCATGCGCCGGTGGCTCCTCGTTCACCTCAAAGACAAGAATCTTTCTGCTACCGCACGTGCCTTCAAATCCTTTCTGCTACAACATGCCGATGGGTTGCATTATGTAGCAACCAGGGTGTAATGATGAACCTTGTTATGTCTGGCAAGCACACCCTGTATCACACTCCGAATATGCCAACGTATCTACAGTAGATATGTTATAGATATGTTCGCTGGAACTGGATAGATAGATGAGAAAAGATACGAGACGGGTTCGCCGTATTGTGCGCGAGAAGTTCGGGTTTGAGGATTTTCGTCCGGGGCAGGAAGCGGCAATCCGCTCTGTGGTTGAGGGACACGATACGCTGGCTGTGTTGCCAACGGGTCTAGGCAAGTCGTTGATTTATCAGGTGGCGACACAGGTGCTCACAGGGCCGACCATTATTGTCTCGCCACTCATTGCTTTGCAACGCGACCAGGTGGAGTCGATAGAGGAGATGAACGTGGGTAAAGCGGCCCTCATCAACTCGACCATGAAAGAGTCAGAGCGCGAAGCGGTGCTACAGGAGTTGCAGGAGCGCAAACTTGATTACCTGCTGCTCGCTCCCGAACAGTTCAGCGACGATGTGCTACTGGGACAGGTGAAGGCGGCCCATCCGGCACTTTTTGTGGTTGATGAGGCACATTGTATCAGTGAGTGGGGACACGATTTTCGTCCCGAATACCTGCGATTGGGAACCGTTGTCGAAGAGGTTGGACGCCCCACGTTGCTCGCATTGGCGGCAACTGCTGCGCCAACGGTACGCGAAGAGATTATCGAACGCCTCAAGATGCACGATCCGCGTGTTATTGTGCAGGGCTTTGATCGCCCCAATATCTGGTTAGGCGTCGAGGTATTTCGCAGTGAGGCGGACAAGAAAAAAGCTTTGATTGAGCGTGTAGTAGAGGCAGAGAAGCCGGGAATAGTTTATACCTCGACGCGCAAACATTCGGAAGAGGTTGCTCAGGCACTTCAAGAGCAGAACGTGAAGGCGGCTTTCTATCATGCCGGTATGAGAGCTTCTGAGCGCGAAGCGGTGCAAGAGCAATTCATGAACGATGGAATAGAGGTCATCGTTGCTACAACTGCCTTCGGTATGGGCGTTGATAAGCCGAATGTGCGTTTTGTCTTTCACTACGACATCAGCGATTCCGTCGATTCCTATTATCAGGAAATTGGACGTGCCGGACGCGATGGTGAAGATGCGAAGGCCATTCTCTTCTATCGACCCGAAGACCAGCGCATCCACCGCTTTTTCGCAGGTGTCGGACATATCGACATCGACCAGGTGGAGCAGGTGGCGAAAGCTGTGCAGGAGAGTAACGAACCCGTCACATTGCACGATTTGAGCGATAAGACGCATCTTTCGCGTTCAAAACTCGCTGAAGCTCTGAGTCGCCTTGAAGAAGTCGGCGTGGTCAAAACGCTCGTCTCCGGTGAAGTTACCGAGGGTGAGAAGGTGGCGGATCTGGATGAAGTGGCGCAAGAAGTCATCCAGGAACACGAGTCGCGGCGACAATACGACAAGTCGCGTATAGAGATGATGAGCGGCTATGCCGAGGTTCACGATTGCCGCCGTGAATACCTGCTCAACTACTTCGGCGAAGAGATTGATGATCCCTGTGGCTTCTGCGACAACTGCGACGCTGGCATCACCGTTCCCGAAGACGAGGAGGATATGATTTTTCCCATCAACACACGAGTTAAACATCCTGCATGGGGCGAAGGTCTCGTGCTACGCTACGAAGGCGACAAAATGGTCGTCCTCTTCGACGAAGTAGGCTACAAGACGCTGGCAGTCGAGGTTGTGAAGGAAAGAGAATTGCTCACCGAAATTCTGTAAGTGCTATCATTCATGACGCCCTGGTAGCCCATTATCGAACGTTCATTAAGCATGACAACCGAACAGGATAGGCTACCAGGGCGTCATGAATGATAGCCCCTACAAGATAGGCTATGCTGCTAGCGCATCCAGCATCCAGCGAACGGTATCCTCATCGGGTGCCTTGACCACCAGTTTCGCAAGCATATTGAGGTCTCCATGCCGCTTCACATACTGCAACTTATCATGCGCTTCATACGCTAATGCAGGAAATCGCGCCTCGATAATGATAGCGAGTAGCTCTATTTTTCCTGCAATGCACCCACGTGCCTCACTTTCTGCCATGAGTTCAATGACACGTTCATCCTCTTCAAGAATCTTATCGAACATGTTGAGCATCTTCTGTATATCTAATTTAGGATCTTCCAACAAGGATTTGAGCGAACTATAGTAAGAATGCCGTTTCTGGGTCATACATCGCTACACCTCTTCCTCATAATATATAGATTATAACATGTATATCATGTTATGAGAAGAGGTAAAAAGTTGTTCATAGTGTCAGTGTACTTCTTCCACGAATATTCAGTGAATGCCTTAGCGTTCGCCTCCACGTTCTGGCAATTTTCGTGCTAAAATCACGCCTGTATTGAGACCGACGGTATGCAATCCGCCGAAGAATCGTGCGTGTTCAATTTTGATACATCGGTCTTGTACATAGATGAGGCCAGCGTCCTGTGCCTTCTTGCGTGTCTCCTCGTTGGTGATGCCGAGTTGGAGCCAGAGTACCTTTGCGCCAATAGCAATCGCTTCGTCCGCGATGGGCGGCGTATCCTGTGCGCGGCGGAAGACATCGACAATCTCAATCTGCTCTCCGGCCTCTTTCGCCTCAGTCAATGATGCATAGACGCGCTTACCGAGCAACGTCTGCCCTGCATAGCGTGGATTGATGGGGATGATATCGTAGCCCTCGGCCTGGAGATAGATGGCGACGAAATGGCTTGGTCTGTAGGGGTCGGCGGAGACGCCGACAACGGCGACGTGTCTGTACTGCTGCAATATATCAAGCCGCTCATACATATCCGGCATAGG
>DAIQNC010000043.1:9910-12358 GCA_036788655.1 Ktedonobacteraceae bacterium | reverse complement strand
GGTGCGTTATACCAGAGGCTGCGAAGTGCTAGGTGACGACCGCTCTGGCTTTGCGGGGGCGGTGCAGGCGGCACGCAATGCAGATGTCGCTATCGTCGTGGTGGCGGGGCGAAGTGGTCTCTTACGTCCAGCTACATCTGGAGAGGGCAACGATGCAACCAACCTCAATCTCACAGGTGTGCAGCAACAACTGGTCGAGGCTGTTGCGGAGACGGGAACCCCCCTCGTTGTGGTCGTCCTCAGTGGTCGTGTCCATGCACTTACTTCCATCGCGGCGAGAGCCGATGCGCTCCTGCAAGTGTTTCCGCCGGGAGAAGAAGGAGGCAACGGTCTTGCCGACGTGCTGACAGGGCGGGTCAATCCTAGTGGACGCTTGCCAGTCAGTCTACCTCGCTCGGTTGGACAAGTGCCGAACCACGTCGGTGTACGTGCCGGAGGCGATATAGCCATGCTCTTCGGCGATTATTCCGACTCGACGACACGTCCGCTGTTCGCCTTTGGGCATGGCTTGAGTTATACCACGTTTGCGTACACTGCTCTGTCTGTGCAGGCTACGAGTACAGCCTATCCAGTCAAGGTGTCCGTAGAGGTTCAAAACAGTGGCAAGCGTACAGGTGAGGAGGTCGTACAACTCTACTATCGTGACGAGGTGGCATCTGTTGCCCGTCCCCGACGGATGCTGCTAGGGTTTGCCCGGCTCTCCCTCGAACCCGGTCAGGTGTGCAGGGTCATGTTCACGGTGCATCCATCGCGGCTCGCCTTCTATAACCCGGATATGCGTTTCGTCACCGAGCCGGGGGAGTGTACCTTCATCATTGGAGCCTCTTCGGATGATATTCGTGCCCAACAGACCGTGACACTGCATGGTCAAGTCAGAGAGTATCAGCAACGAAGTGTCGTGGACACGATGGTGGAAGTTGGAGAGCCAATACGCACGGAGCTGCCATCAGAGGCAAAGTAGGCTGTTATGTGACAGGAGAAAACTCGTTGCACTGAACGTTTTCTCCTGTGTTTTCTGACCATCTTTCCATCAAGAAAAACTGTCTTTCGTGAGGAGGTGCAAAAAGTGTTCTACAGTCTGAATAGCGACTGCCACATCTTCAAGCATGACAGACTCAGCAGGATTATGGCTAATACCACCGCGACAGCGTACAAATAGCATGGCAATGTCGGTGAGTTCTGCCATCACCACCGCATCATGTCCTGCTCCACTCGCCAGTGAGAGAAGCGGATAGCCTAACTCCTCAATGGCTTGTGCTAGCATCTGTGTAAGATGCGGCGCACACGGCACAGCCTGATTTTTTTGCAGCAGTTGCCAGTTACACGAGACGCCTCGTCTCTGACTCATCTGATAAGCACGTTTCTCTAATTCGCGACAGGTCTGTTCGCATTCTGTATCGCTTTGATGTCGCACATCCAGACTGAGTGTTACCTGTCCAGGAATGACATTACTCGCTCCTGGTTGGACACTCACCTGCCCTATTGTTGCTACCAATCCCTGTGTGCTAAGAGCAACATCTTCAACTGCCAGTATAAACTCGGAGGCCGCACACAGAGCATCATGGCGCAACGACATGGGAACCGTCCCGGCATGACCAGCTTCACCGATAAACTGCACCGTGATACGATTCTGACCTGCAATTGCCGAAACGACCCCGACAGGGAGATTGTGCGCCTCTAGCACTGGCCCTTGCTCAATATGGACTTCGCAATACCCGACGAGGTTGTTTCGTTGCCAACGAGTAGTTTGCAAGGCAACAGGATCAGGATTACCACCGGAGGCGCGAATGGCATCAGACATGAGAATGCCGTTCGCGTCAGTCAATTGTAGATTTGAAGTGTCGAATGTGCCAGTAATCGCTCTGCTACCAAGATAGGCACTTTGATAGCGCAAGCCTTCCTCATCAGCAAAACCAATGACCTCAATGGCAAAAGGGAGACGTTCTCGACGCTGGTGCAAACGCTGAACGCAAGCAAGCGCAATCATGACACCGAGCGGCCCATCGTACTTTCCAGCATCGCGCACACTATCAAGATGCGATCCGAGGATCAACGTTCTGGCATCTGATGTCTCTGCCTCGTAGCGTCCGATGAGATTGCCAATGGCATCTCGCTGGACGGTCATTCCGGCCTCTTGCATCCATCTAGCAACGATCTCGTTCACCTGCTGCATTGCATGAGAGGCAAAAGGCCGCGTGAGGCAATTTGGCTCTTCACTATAACTTCCCAGGATGTTACATTGCTCCATCACTGTACGAGCAGATGCCTCTCCACTTATCATCTTTTTCCTCCTTATATATGCATATCACTGACTAATAAGAACTTCCCATATGTAAGACGGGGGAGTGAGCAAGCATATGGTAGACTGCACATAATGAAGGTTAACAAACGAGTCTGGCTCTATGTAGTGCCGTGATTTATCACGGCTGTCTAGCCTGGCGCACAGCC
>DAIQNC010000043.1:865-9900 GCA_036788655.1 Ktedonobacteraceae bacterium | reverse complement strand
GTGCGCCAGGCTAGACAGCCGTGATAAATCACGGCACTACATGGAGCCAAGTTATTTCGTTAAAGTTCATTGTAAATAGTCTACCATAAAGTCGTTTAGAGATAACTCGGAGGGGCTATGTCATCATTGCTGGTGAAAAATGCGGCACTCATCGTATCAATGGATGATGCTGATACACGCTGGACAGATGGAGGAATCTATGTGGAAGGAAATGTGATACGGCATATTGGTCATACAGACTCGCTTCCGCAACATGCTGATAGCATCTTTGATGCGCGAGGAATGATTCTCCTTCCTGGTCTGGTGAATACGCATCACCATTTTTATCAGACGCTCACGCGCAATCTTCCAGAGGCACAAGACGCGAATCTGTTTTCCTGGTTGCGTTTCCACTATCCTATCTGGGCAGGTCTCACTCCAGATGCAATCTATACCAGTACAAAAACGGCCATTGCCGAGCTGATGCTTTCTGGTTGTACCACATCGAGCGATCACTGCTATATCTGGCCCAACGGTGCGCGTATTGAGGATCAAATTCGGGGGGCGACAGAGATGGGCTTCCGCTTTCACGTTGCGCGTGGCTCAATGTCAGTTGGAGAATCGAAAGGTGGCCTTCCCCCTGATAGCGTCGTTGAGGCCGAGGATGCTATTTTACGCGATTCGCAACGAGCTATTGAGCAATATCACGATGCGAGCCGCTATGCCATGCTGCGAGTCGTCCTTGCTCCGTGTTCACCGTTCTCTGTCTCGCTCGATTTGATGCGACAAAGTGCGGAGCTAGCACGTGCTTACGGGGTGCATTTGCATACACATTTAGCCGAAACGCTGGATGAAGAAGCCTATTGTACCGCGACCTTTGGGCGTACTCCTGTAGAGTTGGCGGAAGACCTCGGCTGGATGGGTTCCGATGTGTGGCATGCCCATATGGTACACCCTGGAGCCGAAGAGATTCTTCGTTTAGGGAAGACAGGCACTGGTATCGCACATTGTCCCAGCTCGAACATGCGGCTTGCTTCTGGCATTGCTCCCATTGGTTTGCTACGTCAGGCAGGTGCGCGAGTTGGTCTCGGCGTGGATGGTTCAGCCTCCAACGATGGCTCTCATATGCTGGCTGAAGCGCGGCAGACATTGCTCTTACATCGAGTGACAGGCAATCCAGCAGCAACTTCTGCGAGAGATGTATTCTGGCTGGCAACACGTGGTGGGGCAGCAGTCCTGGGACGAGACGATATTGGTTATCTCGCACCCGGTATGGCAGCGGACTTCATCGGGTATCGGCTCGATACCCTGGGGTTGGCAGGAGGTGCTATTCACGATCCTCTAGCCTCGCTCGTCTTTTGTCATCCACCACAGGTCGATGTGAGTGTGATCAATGGACAGATACGTGTGCAGGAACAGACGCTACTCGACGTTGATCTTCCGACACTCGTTCAGCATCACAACTCGATTGCACATGCTCTAGTGCGTGAAGAACTGTCATAAATGGGGTAACATGAAATTGTTATTTCCCTTTTCATGGTTGGTACGTTTTGTTCCTTACTATCCTTACTAAAGGAGGGTACTGATGGTTGTCGAGAATGATTATAACTATGTGATTAGCTATGGTAAATCACGGGTTCCTGTCTACCGTGTCTATGCACATCCTCTTTCAGATGTGCCAGCGATTCCAGAGTCATCATTTACCGGAAGAGAGAATATTCTCTTTCCTGCGGAGATTGATGTCGAGGTCTTCGGAGAAAATTTTCTTCCATCATATACACAAGGTGACAATGCTATGGTCGTCGCAACTGACACCATGAAGAACTTTATTCTCCGACAATCCCTTGCCTTTGAGGGAGCGACACTCGAAGGGCTACTCCTGCATCTTGGACAGCAATTTCTGACGACGTATCCCCAGATGGAGCGTTTGCGAATGACAGGACGAGAACTTCCCTTTTCCGCAGCGCAGGTTCCGCAGGGAGGTCAGGGGCAGTTTGGAAAGAGCAATGTGTTGTTCAGCCGCTCGCATGACGACTATGCTACAGCGATGATTGGATTTGCTTCTGATGAGGGAACAATCAGCATTACGGATCATTCCTGTGGACAAGTGGGAATGCATCTATTCAAGGTGACAGGAAGTTCCTTTACGAAGTTTGCTCGTGATGCGTACACAACCTTGCCAGAACGGGTAGATCGTCCCTTATTCATCTATCTTGATATCTTCTGGCGATACAGCGATCCTGCTGAGATGCAGACGCGCTATATTCCTCATGAGCAGGTACGTGATGTCGCACAGACTGTCTTCCATGAATTTGTGAGTGAGTCTATTCAACATCTGACCCATGAAATGGGGAAGCGACTCCTCAACCGCTTTCCGCAGATGAACGAGGTATCATTTGAAGGACACAATCTTACACGTGATCCCATTGCGTCATCTGAGACAGACCCTCGACAGAAAGTATATAGCGACCCATTCCCTGCCTATGGTCTGATTAAAATCAGCATGTCGAGAAAGATCGGGGCAGGAGCAATGTAGGGACAGATGCATCACGTCCGTTGGATAACCTGTGACGGACGTGATACATCTGTCCCTACATCGCTATCCAACATAATTTGTCAACCTTCATTATCACATAGGTGAAACGGGAACATGAAAGTGTTCCCGTTTCTGATTCATCTTCATTTCACTGTTGGTGTAACAGAAGTCAGGAACATTGCAGGATTGTAAAAGTTGATCGCTGGATTCAGAACAAATTAAGGCTGGTATGCATTATGTACAGTAACAAGCCTTGCGATATCGCAGTGATAGTTATGAAGCGATATCAAATGAAAAGGCAGTTTAAAACTTATTCTAGTTCGGAGGTTTTCTAAGAAAGAGGTGTTTCAATGACGAGCAACAATCTGATCAGGAAAGTATGTATTATTGTGACCTGTGTTCTTATTGTAGGGATAGCAATTTGCGGAAGCGTTCTACGTAGCCAGAGCGTTGATGCCGCGACTGCTTCCTCGTCGCATACAAACGTAGCTTCCTCAAACAGCGTTGCCGCGACGAATGCCGCAACATTTCAGGTCACAAGCATTGATATGACCGTCACTCCTGCTACCACTTCAACATGGACATGCGGTTCCTACATTCAGGTCGTTTACAACGCTGTCTTTCATGTCGTTTCTGGTCCACACGGGGGAACAATTGTATTCTCCTATACGGTCAATAACGGGCGTTCTCAAACAATGGAAAAGCTAACAATTCTCCCCGGTCAGTATCAATCAAACTTCACGTTTACCTGGCAAGGAAGTCTTCCATCTGACCATACCTATCCAGAGCCGGGAGGCGTACTCGTGACCAGTCCAAATTCCATTGTGTCTTCGTTGGTCGCACCAGCCGGAAAGTGCCGCTAATACGGACTTCCCCTCGTGAAAATCCTTATACCTTATCGTTGTTACAACTGCTTCCTTTTTCGAGAGCGTGGTAAGCATGGCCTACTTCCCTCGTTTCAGGAAGCACTTCCTTTTCCTCGACTTCCTTGTGACTCGCTTTGGACGTTCTTCGTTGGCTCTGTGGCCCATTGGCAAATGTCCAGAAACGCATGAAGAGATAAGAGAGCAGTGTACCAGCCAGTATTGCTACCAGCTTTGAGGCATTTCCCCAGAGCGTAACGTTCGTAATAAACGGTTGGAGAAGCTTCCCTGCGAGCCAGAGAAAGCCATTGCTATAGAGAATCTCGATACCCAACGTGATGAAAAAGCGCCTTACTTCTCTGATCGTTGTTTTCTGTTTATGACCAAATGTCCAATATTTATTCAGAAAAAAACTCGTGACTGCTCCACTACTGTAGGCAGTTGAATTATAGATGACCAGTATCAGGATGCTATGAGTAGGGAAGCACCACAGCAGAATGTTAAGAACCAGCACATCACTGAGCGTATTTGCACCACCGACCAGACAGTAGCGTAAGAATTGCCAGAAGGTGGTGCGCCATGCGAATTTTTCAGCCCTCATCGCTTGAATAATGAGAGAAGTTTTGCCACTCTCCCTCCTGAGTAGTTGCGTACATGGAGAATCGCCATCATAATGAGCGGCAAGGCAAGCGTCGTGTTGGTCACAAGGTAGCGGCTTTCCCAATGTGGGTGAAATTTCTGTTTGAAGCGAAAGAGTGTTTCGCGTGTTCCTAACAGTCCAAGACGACGAGCAACAAAACGTGCTAATTGCTGTTGTGCCGATGTCGTTTCCTGTCTGGTATCCGCCATTGCCACCATTCCCATGCTGACTACGGATGCTCCACATGTACGGAAATGCTCGATGGCGCGAACCAGCAATAGTTCCATCACACCAGGAGGAGCATCTGGAACTCGTCGCATTAAATCTAAGCCCCATCCACAGTGCGGACTCCCATAAATAGGGGTAAAGGTCACAAAGGCACACGCTTCACCTGAACGTGTCGTAGCTACGCCAGTGACGAAACGCGGAAAGAGGTTTTGATCGATGGATGGTATGGTAGAGGATATCGTGGAAGTAGCAAATGCCTCAGCATGTTCAGCGAGCATGGGTATATCATCTAGCCGACCTGTACTGAATCCTGTTTCCGATGCATCTCTCCCTACCTTCTGTTCTAACCAGATGCTTGAAATATGTTCAAGCTGTTGCATTACATCGGACGGAGGAACACCATCATACCAGGAGATGACGACGCCTTCTCGTTCGGCTCGACGACAACTGGTTCGTACATTTGCCATTGCCGAGCCATTGAGTGTAAAGGTCTGAGGGTTGAGCATGGCTTCTTCACCTATTTTGAAGGCTCGTAATTGAAGAGAGCGATAGGTGGTCAGATGCTCAGAAGCCGTTTGGTAGAAGGCAACACGCCAATGGTGACGTTTGCAAAACGTAAGAAAGCTTTGCGAGACCTGTTGTTGTTTTTCTGGTGGGCAGATGGGGTCTCCAAGCACAATAGCTGCCTTGCCTGTTTGTTGATAATTCACTAATCCCTCTTCATCGGGAGTTAAGAAATGAGCATTCGGTAACGCGAGACCAAAGAAGGCCAGTGTATTACTTCCATAGCTGCGAAGAAGTGTCGTCTCTGTTTGATTGAGGGAAGCCATCTGATTCTCATGCTGAGAGGAGTTCATACACTTATGATATGTATCGATCATATGAAAATTCCATTTCATCAAGAAATTGTGAGTGAGGAAGGACTACGCTCAATGAGCAATAGTCACCTCCTCATAAGGTATCTTCAATGAGTAGTTGCACAGTCATATAATTGGCTTGCTGCATTCCGTCCAAAGCCACTTCCGCTGGTGCTGTTTGAGGAAGACTGCCACTGCGTAGTCGGGACAGTTGTGCAATGTTGTGTCACCCAACTGGTGAGTGCAGATTGTCCACCGAAGCCTCCGGGACCCCCGAAGCCACCGCCTCCACGTTGCAAGGTATTTCTTATCTGTGCAGGGAGTTGGTTGAGTATTTGTTGTGGAATTTGTCGCACGTTGAAGGAATTGACCAGGAAAAAGCGTACAGTTCCCTGCGATACGAGAGATGCTAGCTGGTCCGCCGTTAAAATGGGGTCGCTCCCGGAGAAGCCGCCTAGAGACATAATGGGTTTGTTCGTGGCGAGAATAAGTGGGTCTGCTACCATCGAGCTTGGCACCGCGACGAGATATTTCGCGTTCCCTTGATTCGCTTCGAGATAACGAATAAGAGCAGTGTTGCTGGAAGTCGTGGCATCACGTCCGCCGCCGAAGTTTCCGCCAAATCCGCCTGACTGTGTTGGCCCTGCTACCAGCGTGTCGGCTTGCGTACTCGTGAAAATGGGAATGATGGCCCATACGGTAGGAGCGATGAGCAACGCAAGAATACCAACACTGATGACAGGCATCAGAAAACGTGGAGGGGCGAGACGTAGACGGGGAATGAGACGCCCTCCCAATAGCACTCCTATTGTCAGTAGGCTCAGGATAGCGATAAGTGGAATCATCCATTCTGCCCATGCTGGATACGCGAGGAGCAGATAGACTTGTTCAGCAAGCGTGGCGAGGAGCGCAATGGGGAGCAACCAACCTTTCCAACTCCCACGTCGGTAATCATGCCACATCGTCACAAGACCAATGCCGAAAAGCGCGGCGACGGCGGGAGCCATTTCTGTCATGTAATATTGGTGGAAGAAGCCAGCTACGCTAAAGAAGATCCCCATAGTAAGGAGCCACATACCCCAGAAGAGCAACGATTGCTGCTTTCGGTCTTCCTGAAACCTGCGCCAGCTCGGTCTTCGTTGCCAGGCGAGGGCAACAATTCCCATAATCGCCAGAGGCAGGAGCCATCCTATCTGACTTCCCAGAGCCTCGGAGAAGAGACGCAGTGGACTGGGCGCACCAGTATTAAAGATGCCGCCAAATCCTGCTTGTTGCTGGCCTCCATTCCTTCCAACAGGAGGAAATCCGTTCGTTCCAGTTGATGAACTACCTGTGCCTGTGCTGCCAGGACGTGTAGTGCTACCAGTTGGTGGTGTTCTTGTTCCACGAGTCCCACCTCCAAAGCCATTTCCACCTCCGCCGCCTCCGAAGTGTCCGAGAAGCCTCTCGATACCATTGTAGCCAAGCGCGAGGCTCAATTCTGAATTATCCTGTGTGGAACCTACATAGGGGCGTTGTGAAGCTGGCGTCAGGTCTACTGCCGTTATCCAGGAGAATGAAACGACGAGGAGGATGAGTGCTGCCAGTGCCAGATGTCTTACTCGTTTCCAGATACTCCCTGGTGCTGCAAGCAGGTAGAGCAGCCCATAGGCTGGACCCACCAGATATGCCTCAAGCATTTTAATATTGAAACCGATGCCGACCATTAGAGCCGAGAGCAGAAGCCAGCGCAGTTTGCCCGTTTCTGCCGCACGTAGGACAGCCCACGCTCCAACAAGTAAGGCCAGAGCAAGCGTGCTATCAATGGTTTCATTGCGGTTCGTAACAACGCTGATGGGACTGACGGCAAGGGCAAGTGCTGCGAGCAGTCCAGCGACAATACCGAAGTGACGCCGAACCAGATAGTAGAGCAAGAGAACAGAAAGGACACCCGCCAGTGCCTGGGGAAGTAATATACTGACGGTGTTGAATCCGAAGAGTTTAGCACTTGCTACCTCGAACCAGAAACCCACAGGTGGCTTGTCGATAGTCACGAATCCACCTGGATCATAGGACGCAAAAAAGAAATTATGCCAGGAGTCCATCATGCTTCTTACGGCAGGCGGATAATATGAGCCATAGCCGTTTTTTCCTAACAGACAGAAGTCGAGAAAGGTAGAGATGAGGACGATTCCGAACAAAGCTGCACGATGCCAGCCGGAGGAAAATGTATTTTTCCTGCGTTCAATAGGATATTCAGATTCAGCTTGAGTAAACGTAGTTGTGGTATGTGCCATAGATGCTATTCTCCTTGCACATCTATCGTAGGGTCTCTTTTCATTAAGAAGAAAAGGATATCCCTGCGCTTTATCTTTGTAACAGTTTTATGCTATCAATAATCAAAGGTTGTTAGCCTTTAGTAGAGTATGCCTCTTTGATGAAATTTACATTGGAATACTATGAGAAATTTCCAATACTTTGCTCTTCGTTTTGTGATACGATGTGAGAGCAATGGCCCTCGCAAAAATTCTGAGCAATAAAGAGGTGTATGATGTGTGACTGCATATGCTCTCCTGCAAAGTCACGGGTAACAATCTCTCGACATACGGCGTCTGTACTAGTATAATCAGAAGCAAATCAATGGAACGAAGAGGACAGTTTCAGAAGAGGTAGGTAAGGTGATACAACCAGGGAATGGCTATCCGCGCCAGCCAGGAAATATAGATGAGGTAAACTCTCTTATCGGGAAATCGCTGGGTAAATTCGAGATTGTAGACCGCATTGGAGCCGGAGGAATGGCAACGGTCTTCAAAGCGTATCAACATACCCTGGACCGCTTTGTCGCTATTAAGGTGCTACCCACCAATTACGCGAATGACGATGTATTTCAGGAACGCTTCAAACGCGAAGCACGTTCTGTTGCTAAACTCACTCATCCCAATATTGTGCAGATTCATGATTTTGGTGAACAGGAGAACATCACCTATATTGTGATGGAGTACGTCGATGGTGGCACACTGAAAGATCGACTCAAGCGTCCGCTTCCTGTCCCTGAAGCGATTGGATATGTCATTCAGGCAGCCGAAGGACTCGATTGCGCCCATCGAAATAATATTATCCACCGTGATGTAAAGCCTGCAAACATGCTCCTTCGCAAGGATGGACACTTGCTGCTGTCCGATTTCGGTATTGCTAAAATTCTTGAAGGAACAACAAATCTTACACGTGTAGGCACTGGTATTGGGACACCGCAGTATATGTCACCAGAGCAGGGAACAGGACAACCAGTAGACCGTCGCAGTGATATCTATTCGCTTGGCATTGTATTGTTTCATTGCCTTACTGGGCGTGTTCCATTTACTGCCGATAGTCCGCTCTCAGTGACGCTCAAGCATTTGCACGATCCACTGCCTTATGAGCGGATGGTTGCCGAAGGCGTTCCTAACCCTGTTGTGCAAGTGGTGTTGCAAATGACGGCGAAACAACCTGGAGCGCGGTATCAATCGGCACAAGATGTCGTCGATGCTCTCTCACAGGCGTTAGAAGCATCAAATCTTGTGTTGCCACGCGCTCGCTTCGGTGTTCCGTTTGCCGCTTCGTTTATAGAGCCGAGGGTAGCCACTCCGCATCCTGGCGTAGGTTCTGATGCTGGTAGCAGTCCCGACAATGTTGCACAGGCAGGACAACAAGGCCAGGGAGTACGCAATGGTGATGGACGAGTTCGAGTGGTATGTTTTCGCTGTGGAGCATTGAGCGATAGTTCGCAAGTGTATTGCACGACCTGTGGCTATGAACTCGCTGATAAGCGTGCCAGTATGGATCGCGCCCGAACAGCCGATGGACGCCCTGTCCTTGCGCGACTCTCACTACAGAACGGCGTTATGGCAGGGCGTTCCTATCGCTTTCATCAGGATGTCACGTCGATAGGGCGTATGAGCGGTAACGATTTGATT
>DAIQNC010000043.1:0-855 GCA_036788655.1 Ktedonobacteraceae bacterium | reverse complement strand
CGCGACTCTGGTTCGAGAATGGACGCTGGTGGCTTGCGGATTTACAGAGTACAAGCGGAACGCTCGTTAATGGTGCGCGTATCATTCAACCAACAGCCTTGAATGATGGTGATATGATTAACTTTGGTGACGAGATAGCTCTTTTCAATATCACCTATGGTTCCTAAAATTCGTAGTATCTATAGATTACCTATGTGAAGATGCTATTTACTCATCCATAATGTGCTTGATGTAAATACGAGGAAGGATAATTCAATGAGTTCTATAAATCCAGTTGCGGCAGTGGCACAACAAATGTTGCTTGGCGGCGCAGTGCGTCAGAACCATGCTCTTGAACACGCAACGATTGTTCTGCTTGAAAAGAAGCATGATATACATCTCTCCGGTGTCTCTACCGCAGTAGGTTTCTTCATCTTTGGCGAAGCCCCTACTGACGACATCATACCAACTGCGCAGGAGGCGTTGAATTTACTGCGTACTACGCAACCAGAGCTGGCTATAAATCCGCGATGTGGTACAAATCTTGCGGTATCGGGAGTTCTGACTGGACTATCTGCGATGGCGGTAGCAAAAATGCGTCGGCCCTTTGGCACAGCAAATAATGTGATTACCGCATCGACAGCCGCGCTTATTCTGGCTCGTCCGCTCGGTCTGACAGTGCAGCGTTATATCACGACACAGACGCCGAATTCGTCGATGCGTGTGATCAAGGTTACACCTATGACGGTCTTCAACACACCAGCACACTTTGTGAGTACCGACAATCCTGATGCCGCAGGACTGTTCTCTTAAATAGAAAGTACAGCGAAAAGCGAGGAATACGTGATGCAACAGGAGCGAAGTCGTTTTCTGGTC
>DAIQNC010000042.1:0-12367 GCA_036788655.1 Ktedonobacteraceae bacterium | reverse complement strand
ACACCTCATATGTTCCCCATCCTGTACACTCTTCGCCACCACAGTGTACGGGTCTGATTTATCACACCCTGGCAATCACATCATGCTGTCAGCGTCATCGGAAACAATTCCAGCACGTTCTGCTGTGGAAGCACTTTCACCGTTGACGGCGCGTGTACGACCTTCATAGCGTATCTGGCACTGACATCCATGAGGGATGATGAAGGTTGTGTTAAGGGAACAAGAGCTATGCCAAGATTGGCACGTCCGGGTATAAGTTTGCTATTGCTCAGGCTGAACACACGACTTTCTACGCGCATAATCATGCCGGGTTTCCATGTGTTCGTCTGACACCAGTAGACCGAAGGAACGTCGGTACTGACAAGATGTTCTTTACCGTTCTTATCGACCATGATAATGAGCATCTGCAACGGAACATTGGTAGGTGCATCAACACGCCAGTAGGTAGTGAGCGAGAGATACGCTTTGCCAATACTTGCGGTCTTCGGTGCGCTCACCTGAAAGCCTATCATTGAGGCATCAGGAGTCGTCGAGTTCTGGTTGTAAAGAGTGACAGATACAGGCTGTTGTGTATGCGGCACAGAGGATGCTGTGACATATGAGCAGAACGGCTCCGGCAAGTCAGGCAATACGTAGAGATCATCACTGTCGCTATCACCCGGCTGCACAGGTGAGAGCGGCGATACTGCTATTGAGGGCGCACCCTTCTTCAGCAAGAGGTAGCCATCATTGGCCTCAATTACACCATAAGCACCATTCAGTATCAAGCCCTTTGCCGCATTGATATAGTCGGTAGAGCTATAGAACGGGTAGATATCGCTTGTCACATCCAGAAATACATAGTCCGCCACTGTGTCTTGATAAGGAAAGAGATAGACGCTTTTGCGGTGACTAATATGTGGCACAAGCGACGACTGTGCCGAAACCGAGGCAGTAGCAGGTATATTCTTGATAATAGTCTTTGCCAATGTGGTATGTGCCGAGGTCGAAGGCCACTCAAAGCCCTGTGTAAATGGCAACACTCCCCGTGCATAGTCCGCACGTAACACACTGAATAGCACATAGACACCCAGAAGTGCTATCACCGCTATTCGTGCCACTGATGCCATACTTCCTCTACTATAAACGCTAGCCGATGATGTAGGGACAGATTCATCACGTCCGAATGGTGAAATATCTTTGATGCGCGGACGTGATGAATCTGTCCTTAGCTTGCCTGACGCAAATAGTTTCTTTATGATCCACAAAATCAAGGCTATCGACTCTATCGTACCAAAAATCAGCACTGGCACAATCTCCGCGCTATACTGATAGAGGCCACTATACATCTGTGGATCTGTACTGAGCAGGTTGATAGCAAGCGTCGAAGCCGCCATCACAAGTATCCAGGGAGAGAAGACGACGAGATAACCGCTCGGCGTGAAAAGCGTCTTCAAATAATAGAGATGTTGTGTCTCTAAGACGTGTTGTTTGAGAATAGAGACGGGATGACGCAAAATATACAGGACAATTGCCACCACACTGTTGCCAAGATAGCTATATCGTGCCGTGAGCGGCGTATGTCCAACGGGACTGGCAAGATGGACAACAATCAAGCCAACACCCGTCCACAGGAGTGCAAGTATGACCAGCACGGCTCCTGAACGCCAGCGCAATTGAAAGATAATAGACCAGAGGCCGAATACAGCAACAAGTAGTGGAACTTCCTCTTTACAGGCCATTGCCAGTATTGCAAAAACAAAGAGCCAGACGGTGCGGCGTGTATACATAAAATAGAGCATGTAGAGCAGAAACGCCGCCGTAAGTGTCACCGCATGAAAGTCGAAAATAACGGCCTCGTGCAGAGCAGGATAGAGCAAATAGAGAAACGCGATAACTGCCGCAATCCAGTCGTTGCGAAGCCGCAAGCGAGCAAGTAGGAATGCTGGGATTGCTCCGCTTGCCACAATAAGCGTCTGCAAGATAAGCAGTGTTAACGGCGATGGAAAGAAAATATAGAACAGCGAGATTGGAAAAAGTATCGGCTCGAAGTGAATGGCGAGGCGCGAAATACCATCTGGCCCAACACAATTGACATCGCCTATCGTATTGCAAATCGTCTGGTGCAACACATCCCCATGTATCGTATTCCATATCGCCTGATCCATGATGCCGAGGTCTTCTGCATGTGTCTGGTAAGCGTTCTGCTTGAGTACCAGAAAGACGATGAAGAAGGCCGAGAACGCAAGCATAGCAAAGGCCACGAACGAGAGTGCGATCCAGAACGAGCGTGTGCGCGGCATCGGCTCTGGCGGCGGATACAACGCACGTCGCGGATGCGGTACACGAGAGAAAAGACTATCCTGAGATGATAACGTCTTCATATCCTTGCCCCCTTACAACGGACGAGACATTTGTACGACATGTGTGAGAAATGTCGTATTACTATACACCTGATGGCAAGGAATGGGAAGAGGAATGGTACTTCGATGTGATATACTCAAACACAGGTATCACCACATAGTGTATTTGTTCACGTAGAGAAATGGAGTATGGAACTCATGGGAAAACTCGATGGACGAGTGGCGTTTGTGACAGGAGCCGGGCGCGGCATCGGTGCGGCAACGGCCCTGCGAATGGCCGAAGAGGGTGCGCGTGTCGTGCTTGCCGATATCGACAAAGAGGGGACACAGCAGGGCGTGAGCGAAATCGAGAAGCTCGGCTCTCAGGCTCTATCGGTCGAATGCAACGTCGCCGACGAAGCAATGGTCAAAGCTGCAATGGAGCAGGCCGTGAACCGCTTCGGACGCTTAGATATTCTCGTGAATAATGCCGGAGTGTTGCGCGACAATTTGATATTTAAGATGTCCGATAGCGACTGGGATACCGTCATGAATGTGCATCTCAAAGGCGCGTTCCTGTGCAGTCGTGCGGCTCAGGCATACATGGTACAGAATAAGTACGGGCGTATCGTCTCACTCTCCTCGACCTCGGCCCTGGGAAATCGCGGTCAGGCCAACTACTCGACGGCGAAGGCAGGGTTGCAGGGCTTGACCCGCACACTCGCCATCGAGCTAGGACAATTCGGCATCACCGCCAACGCAGTCGCGCCGGGCTTTATCGACACTGAGATGACGCGCTCCACCGCTCGTCGTCAGGGACATGATCCACAGCAGGTCATCGAAGCCGCATCGAAAACCATTCCCGTGCGTCGTGTCGGCGTACCACGCGATGTCGCCAACGTCATCTGCTTCCTCGCATCCGAAGAAGCTGGATTCGTCAACGGGCAGATTATCTACGTCGCAGGTGGTCCGCGAGGGTAAAAAGAAAAGAGGATTGAACATTCATGCATCCCCAGGAACGCCGACAGGCGATTATCGTTCTCGATTTTGGCTCACAATACAGTCGGCTGATTACCCGTCGTGTGCGTGAGGGTTCGGTCTATAGTGAGCTTGTGCCAGCGAACACCACGCTGGCACAATTGCAAGAAAAATCCTATCTCGACATCAAGGGCTTTATTCTTTCTGGCGGCCCTGCCAGCGTCTATGATGATGGTGCGCCGCGTTGCGACCCTGCCATTCTCAATAGTGGACTCCCCGTCCTCGGCATCTGCTATGGAATGCAACTCATGGCACTACAACTTGGTGGGCATGTCGAACCTGCTCATGGGCTACGCGAATATGGCCCTGCCACCATCGAAATTCTGCCTGATGTGCCACGAGATGCCACCTTCCGCATCTTCGAGGATATCCGCGCCACACCTGCCCAGACCGAACATTTGGATCCGGGCGGCGATACCAGTTCCGTCCTCACACCGCGTCTTCCAGTCTGGATGAGTCATGGCGATAGCGTCGATGTTCCCCCGATGGGTTTTAGTGTGCTTGCCAGTACCGAAGGCAACCCGATAGCCGCCATCGCCAACCCCAACGGCCTTGTTGGACTGCAATTTCATCCAGAGGTCACGCACACGCCGCAAGGACGCGATATTATTCGCAACTTCCTGTTCCGCATCTGCCGGTGTGACGGTTCATGGACATCGGCATCAGTTATCGAAGAGGCCATAGAGCAGATACGCAATCGCGTCGGGACTGAGCGCGTCATCTGTGGACTCTCCGGCGGCGTCGATTCGGCGGTTGCTGCCTTACTTATCTATCGCGCCATCGGCAACCAGTTGACATGCGTCTTCGTCGATACAGGATGCTTGCGCGAGGGTGAACGCGAACAGGTCATAGACACATTCAGTAACCACATGCACATACCGCTCGTCGTCGTCGATGCCAGAGAACGCTTCCTGGCGCGACTCGCCGACGTTATCGACCCCGAAATGAAGCGTAAGATTATCGGCGAAGAGTTCGTGCGCGTCTTCGAGGCCGAGGCGGAGCAGTTGGAGCAAGAGAAAGGTCACATCGCCTTCCTCGCGCAAGGAACGCTCTACCCCGATGTCATCGAGAGTACCAGTCACGACACGGCGGCAACCGCAACGCGCATCAAGACACATCACAATGTCGGTGGTCTCCCCGAAGAGATGTCACTACAACTCGTCGAGCCGCTACGAATGCTCTTCAAGGACGAAGTACGTGAAATCGGCTCCGCCCTCGGCCTACCCGAAGACTGGGTATGGCGACACCCCTTCCCCGGCCCCGGTCTCGCCATCCGCATCATCGGAGCCGTAGACGAAACGCGCCTCGATACCTTACGAAAAGCCGATGCCATCGTCATCGACGAGATACAACGCGCCGGAATATACCGCGATCTCGGCCAAGCCTTCGCTGTCCTAACCCCCATTCAGAGCGTCGGCGTCATGGGAGACTACCGCACCTACTCCAACGTCGTCGCCGTGCGTGCCGTGACAACGGGCGATTTCATGACCGCAGACTGGGCCAGACTGCCCTATGATTTACTGGGAAGAATTGCCAATAGAATCGTGAATGAAGTGCCTGGAGTCAATCGTGTGGTGTACGATATCACGTCGAAGCCACCCGCAACGATTGAATGGGAGTAATGTGTAGGGGCCTTAATTTATTACGCCTTCGCGTCCCCCACTGATGAACGTTTTTCTAAAATGGCAAACGTGCAGGATGGTGAGCAGGGTGTAATGAATTATGCCCGTACATGAGAGCGTTGATTGGAACGTGGGATAAGCGGCAAATAAAAGAAATGCTACAATAATAACAATCGTCGGAGCAACGCTGAGATGTACGGGCATAATTCATTACACCCTGCTCACCACTTATCCCACGTCTCCAATCAATAGACAACCGCCCAATTATGGCTTATCATTAGAACAAATATTTCTTATGTGAGGATAGAGGTTGTGTCTATGTTAAAACAGCTTACTGAACAGAAAATACACGGAGCATTTTATACACCATATGAACTTGCACGTTTCTTAGCTCGAAGAATTATTCGTTCGCTTGATATTAATGCACTACACACTATCAACGTTCTCGATCCTGCCTGTGGAGATGGCGAACTACTCAATGCATTCGCTGAAACGCTCCCTTCAAATTGTCATCAACGAACAACGTTGCTTGGCGTTGAAACCAACACACAATCTCTCGAAGAGACGCGAAAGAGATTAGACGCATTTCCAGTAAAGCAGGTGCGATTAGAGCAAGGCAATTTTCTGGATATATGCACACTTCCTATCATTCAACAGGAGCTATTTTCAAATGCTCAGGAAACTTCTGAGCAGTTAGATATGGTAGATATCATTATCGCTAACCCACCGTATGTACGCACACAGACGTTAGGAGCGGTAGAGGCGCAACGGCTCGCGCAAGCCTTCGGACTGACAGGACGTGTAGACCTCTATTATGCATTTCTGGTTGCGATGACCCATCAGTTAGTACCAGGTGGCATACTTGGAGTCATCACCTCAAACCGTTTTCTTTTCACACAAAGCGGCTCCGCCATACGTGAATTTCTGTCACGCGAATACGAGATTATAGAAGTTATCGACCTGGGCGATACAAAGCTGTTCGATGCTGCCGTATTGCCAGCCATATTTACTGGTAAGAAACGCCTACAACAGCAACCAGCAGTTCAGCATGATACCAGTTTTTCGCGCATCTATGAAAAACTGACGCCAACAGACGAGTTACCAGACGCAACACGCAATGCCCAATCCATTTATGACGCTTTGCAAGAAGGAGTGAACGGCGATTATACCGTTGCCGAACGCCATTTTAGTATTGCTCACGGTACACTCGTTTTGCCAGCATCGCCAGATGATCCCTGGCATATGGTAACATCAGAAGAGCATCAATGGCTCACCACCATCGACAAGCATATGCGCTATCGCATCGGTGATGTTGTGAAGGTGCGTGTGGGTATCAAGACCACTGCCGATGAGGTCTTTATTCGAGACGACTGGCAATCCATGCCAGAAGAGGTGCAACCAGAGGCAGAACTATTGCGCCCCTTACTTTCACAGGAACAATCTGCCCGATGGCTACCCAATATCAGCGACGCGCATTCTCGTCAAGTCCTCTATACACATACTATTCGAGATGGCAAACGTGTAGTAATTGACCTCAAACACTACCCGAAAGCAGCAGCGTACCTGACACAGCATTATGCAAGGCTAGCTGGTAGAAAATATGTATTGGATGCGAAACGTCAGTGGTACGAAATATGGGTTCCGCAACATCCTCTGGCATGGCAGCAACCTAAGATTGTATTTCCTGATATCAGTCCTGCGCCAAGATTTTTCTACGACGATCAGGAATGTGTTGTCGATGGCAATTGCTACTGGATTATTGCACCTGAAAACCAGTCAAGTGATATACTCTTCCTCATCGCAGGAATTGCGAACTCGCGTTTGATGACTCGCTATCACGATCTCGCCTTCAACAACAAACTCTACGCAGGTCGTCGCCGCTACCTCACACAATACGTCGAACGTTATCCGTTGCCTGATTTGCATTCATATGAGGGTCATAGCATTGTCAAGTTAGTAAAAGATTTGATATTTGGCTCACTGACTATTCAGGAAAAAGAGGCGATAGAGAATGAAATAGAGAAGCTTGTTGCTCATGCGCTTGGCATTGAGCCTTGCTTATAAACTTCTATGTTAGAACTCGGCAATGTCGTAGGGGCGTTATTCTATAACGCCCTGCACGTTAGTTCACCATGTCCACCTGGGCGTTATAGAATAACGCCCCTACGATATTGCCCGTTTTGAAAGCGACCATTCACAATCACGGGTTGTAGACCGAGAGGCCATCATATCTATCGAAAAAGCTCATAGGAATGCTTCGCTGACATTTATAGTTGCTATCCGATACGTAGGAAAAATGGTCTCCAAGCTTGTTACCTGGACTAAGCACAAGTCCTTCGATGATGCCTGTATCTTTGCTGACAAGTGCTATCAGGTAGCGTACATCCTCGGTAGTTGCTTGCGGAAACCCTGGTATAGTCTCTCGTACTTGAGGGCTATAGCGTCCTAAATCGACGGTTGCAGCCTCTTGTAATTTTACTTCAAGTAGTTGATGAAAGATATCGAGATAGCCACCACGTAGTAATCCATCATCAAGGATTGTATAACCGAGGAGTTGTGCTACAAGGCGTTCGAGTGCCTGTCCACGTGTTTTTGTATCTGATGTCGGTAGATGCGTCCCTATGAGAGGATAAAGTCTGCGATGTAAAACCTCTAATGCAAATAATTCTTGCCTGACAGGTATATCCTTAAATTGTCCTGTAGGAATACGCCATTTATAGCTTAATATAGGTGCAAGCATCGGAGTATCAGGATAGAAAAGAATAGGTGAAGTGCTTCGTACAATCTTTTCTCTTTGTCTGGGAGTGATAATAAGTTGCTGCTTGACCGTCTCTTTCCCGAAGAGGCCAAATGATGCCTCTATATAGTCAGCTGTGAGAACAAATATTGATTGTATATAATGCTCCTGTGGGTTAACCCGTATGAGTACATAACGTACATCCTTCGCCGCTAATTTATCGCCCGACGCATATTCGATCAATGCAGCCTGACTTGTAGGATTGCGATTCCACACTTGTAAGTTATATTGTCTACCCGTTGTCACAATATAGGTATCGATATATTCACGTAAAATACGTGGGACGCCTTTACCTTTAAGGGGTACAACAGTATATAATTGCCGGGGACAAGGTGCTGGTAATGGGTATTGGTCTAATGTTTCTGCTATTAGCTTACGAATCTTTGAACCATTGGTTCTCGGAAACACTGATAACTGAAACTCAACGCCTATCAATGGACGAAGGCGTTGAGCAAGAATATCAGGTGGAGTAAGAGAGGAGAAACTCAATGGGGGAAGGCGTAAATCGTTGTTCATGATAGTAGCACTCCTGAACCAATCAAAAAATAGCCGACATTGTTATCTGACTATATTACAAGATGTTTCAGAATGTTTCAGAATGTATTATGAAAGGAACTTTATTTCATGCTCGAATTCGACCTACTCGCTCGCAACCTCTACACCCCCGACCAGCTACACATCTCCTATGACCCTTCGCTTCGTGCGTCTTTCACTCCTCAGCAACAGGCTCGTATTGAGACGCGCTGGCAGGAACGTCTGGCATTCGCACGAAAGCACAACTTCCTTCTCTATGATGGGCAACTCTTTCGACTCGTGGCTATCGAGCCTCGCAATGATGGGACGCTGCATCTCACGCTAGGAGATACGGGCTATAAGGACTATGTGGCTACACGCAACGATGAGGAAGAGTATAACAGGCCGCGTTTCGAGCGTGCTAATCCGCTCTCGGTCTGCGGAGCCGCAGAGACGACTGATGGTCATATTCTGCTCGAACGTCGCCCTGCGACAGGGATACACGCAGGTCGCTATCACGTTATTGGCGGCTTTACAGATCGCACGATGGATATGCACTATGGACATATCGACCTCTATGGCGCGATGAGCCGCGAATTACGTGAAGAAACGGGCATCCAGCAAGAGGATATTCGGAATCAGATATGCCTCGGCGCGGCCTATGACCTGCCTCAACCACATCCAGAATTGTGTTTTGGCATACAATTGAAGATATCCTACGAAGAGGTACTACAGCGCGAGCCAGAAGACAACGAAATCGAACAGATGCTTACAGTACATGCCACCCCTGATGAACTACGCAATTTCATCTGCAACAATCGCGGCAACATATCACCCACAGGTGAGCCAACGCTGCTCTTATATGGGGCATACCGCTTCGGCGAAGCGTGGTATGAGGATGTCATGCATCGTATTTTGTAGGGCAGCGGTTTATCGATTTGTCTGGTATCGGCATATGATGAGCCAATCGATACATCGTGGCACTACGAAAGATGCACATTCATGGATGTTTCAATCTACCTCAAAGCATGTTACTCTTGTCATTCCCTATCGTCCCACACTTTAAGGTAGGTAAAGGGATACTCACCAGGAATGTATATACATGTATTGGCATAAGGATGTGGTGTGGTTGGCAGGGCTTCATTTATTAACATTCCTGGGTTAGATTATGTGTGGATGGAAGGATGGGTGGAATATGATAGCTCAAAAACCGCTTGTGACTTGCGATTATGGATGGGGACGAAGCCTCAAACTCTATGAAGATTTCCTCGACGTGGACGGAACCCTGTATGCACTCAACGAATTGATGCAAATGCACGCGCTCTATCGCCGTGTGATGAATATATCCTCGCTACGCCTCGAATTACAATTTGGCGTGAAACATTTGATACTACGCGGCATCACAGCGAATGAGGCCGCCGAACAGGTTGTGGCGCATCTCAAGAACTATTGCCCCGGAGCTACAATCACTACGTCGCCTTCCGTTAAGGGACGAGTGAAATTGGTGAGTAATAAACGTGTCGCAACGAGTGTTTCTGAAACTCAGACCGAGCCAGAGCAACGGGTAGAGGCAAACCGTGAAACTGTAACTGAAACGCCACGCTGGTTGCTCGATCTGGCACATGATATGCAACGTATGCAGACGCGCAAAGCACAACGTGCAAATTCACTACCGGGCAATACAGACCTTGAGGATGCGGAACGAGAGCAACTGGCACTCCATCTGCAAGCCGATACGTTGCCCTCTTTGACCATTCCTATACCACTCCGCCTCGCACCCGGTGAACAGGCACGATACAGCATCGAAGCGACGTTGTGCGCGGAATTATTGAGCGATGGGAGCAGTGAATCGCCATCGTACAGCTATCCAGCGAAGGATCAAGGGACGCTTATTCTCACCAATCGTCGGCTCGTCTACATGGGGCGACGTGGACAGCGTGTCCTCGGCTATGCACGCATTCTGCGCGTCTCGCGTTTGCGCGGAGCCGTTGCACTCCTTACCGATATGAGTGAAAGGGCGGGCGTACAGAAGAACGAGCAAATAGGTGTGCATATGGGCATAATGGGGACAGAGGGCGTAATGAATTATGCCCCTACACGTGCCGAGCAGCGCACACAGCGAGAGATATTTCAGGTCAGTCGGCCTCTGGAATGCGCTCTCTATCTCGACCACCTGTTGCGACAATTCTATGTCCAGGTGGCAACACAACATCTTGCACCACAAAGCCCAGTTGAACAGCACGATACATTGAAACAACCAGTCGTGCAACCAATCCATACCCATAAGGAACAACAGAACCAGCAGACACAACAGAGAGAGCAAATACAACACGACGAGAGCCAGCAATGGGCATTTTCTACACGTGCAACCGAGAAGGTTGTCGCCATCCACACACCCAATGTAGCACGAACAGATAACACGGATATCAACGGTGCCACTGAAGGCATTGATGTACATTCGATACAACGCTCACTTGCGAGTATAGCAGATCTGACTGAAATCGAGACGTGTCCATTAACGGCGGTACGCCGTGTCCGGGTGTAATGAATTAGACCCGTACACGCCGCGATGAAACGTTAGCCACCACAGTGTAGGGGTCTAATTTATTACACCCCGGTTAGAATGAGAGAACGATGATCGATACGCTTATGGCTTTCTGGAATCAGAATCGCCGCAGGAGAGCAACACAGCTTCTTCTGACATTCTTTCTTATGTGCATCAGTATATCCCTACTTTTCGTCGCTATGAGTCTACCTCAGTGGTCGCATACGCAGCCGCAGGGGAACATGACGCGGAGAACTGGGAACAAAGGAAGCATTGGAGCAGGGGCAGGAACAACAACACCAGCAGTGACCGTACAAATCACGCAAGAACCAGAGACGACTCCGACCAGTACAGTTATCGTGCCAGGCCAGATAACGCCGACACCAGCTGGGGGCGCATCATCCTGTACAACGCCTGATGCACAGATAAATGTCAACGCAAGCATCAACACAACATCACAACAAGCCTCTGTGAATACGCCTGTTTCACAGACTCCATCTCCTGTGACCCGTAATCCGCTCACACCAAAGCCCGGCACAAAGGGTGTGGCACAGACAACGCCTGTTACCATACCTACAATGATAGCAAAAGGAATAGTGAACGCAACGGCGACAACAACACCAACAGTTTCGCCAACTCCGTCACAACCCGTAACACCAACTGTAACTGCAACAGCAATGCCCCATGTCACACCAATCACAACGGCTACGCAGACGAGTGGCGCACCTCTTATTCCGGCTCAACAGCAAGGCGGTGGTCCACTCAATACAGGAACGCCCATCTCCGCAAGTCCTGTCCCCGGCTCAACGCCGCCAGGTGCAACACAACATATCGGGGGTGGCTGGATATCATCATGCAATAGCAACGACATAGGCATGATTGCAGGAGCAAATATAGTGGCAATTCTGTGGCAGCATCTATGGCTTATCCTCGGCATATCGCTACTCTGTACCGCAATTTTCTATGCAATAGTGCGAGTTCACAGGGTGTAATAAATTAGACCCGTACACTTCGGTGGCTCGAACATAATATAATAACAAGCCTGATACCGAAGTGTACGGGTCTAATTTATTACACCCTGAATTTTGTGGGTTACGATGCGGACGCTTTGCTAAACGCGCCGACGGCGACAACTGCGCCCTTTGGAGCGTTGGGAGTCGCAGAAGGACCTTGCTCCTTACTGACGGCGGCGGCATCGAAGCCCTGGATATCGCCGTTGTAATTCACTGTCGCGGTTCCATCAGGTTGCACATTGAGCAGACCGATACTGGTCGTCTGTTTGCCTTTAATGAGCCATCCCTGATAGACCTGTGTACCTGCGAGTTGCGGTAGACCATGCATGACAATCACGGTCATATGCTGCTTTGGCAGATAGACGACCTGACCTGTTGCGCCGGGAGCGGCCTTCGTTCCCTGAACACCGTAGGTCGTTATCGTGACAGCATTATTTGCTGAAGTGGTCGCGCTCGCTTGAAGACCTGTCACCTGATGCTGCAACGAGACATTCCAGGCAGTCAAGCCGCCAGAAAGT
>DAIQNC010000041.1:0-12520 GCA_036788655.1 Ktedonobacteraceae bacterium | reverse complement strand
ATAATATTCGCGTCAATGCGATTGCCCCCGGCTTTTTCCTCACTGAACAAAACCGTTTTCTTCTGACTAATCCGCAGGATAACAGCCTGACAGCGAGAGGACAGGCTATTATCGACCACACACCGATGAGACACTTAGGCACGCCAGAGGATTTGATTGGAACGCTACTCTGGTTGGTAAGTCCCGCTTCGGCATTTGTCACAGGTATTATCGTACCTGTCGATGGCGGTTTCTCGTCCTTCAGTGGTGTCTAAACAGAGAAAGGAACTCATTCATGAGATTTGGCGTTTGCATTCCATATAAAGACATCACAACACTACAACGAGTACCATTCGATTATTTGGAAGAGAATGTACAACGCTTCCTTATACCAGAGAAGTCTGACGAAGATTTTGCTTCACATCTCCAGGCTGTACGTCACCTACCAGTACCAGTTGAGGCCGCCAATAGCCTGCTTCCGGCGTCACTTCCCATCATCGCCACGCCTACGCAACACGTAGATACTGCCCGCCTGGAACACTACATTCACACAGCACTTCGACGCGCCGAACAGGTTGGTATTCGCGTTATTGTCTTTGGAAGCGGAACGGCTCGCATGTCTCCTGATGGCTATGATAAGACAGTAGCCGCTCAACAGGTGGGCGCGTATCTCGCACAATGGAGCAGATGGGGCAAGGAACATGGTGTCACTATCGCGCTGGAGCCACTCCGTTATGAGGAGACGAATATATTGAATACCGTTTCCGAAAGTGGTGAACTGATCGAGTCCGTGCGGAATAGTGGTGCGACTCTGCTTGCCGATACCTATCATATGGCCTGTAATGGCGAGTCACCGGAAGATATTATACGCTGGGCATCGTTGCTCTCACACGTCCATGTCGCGGAAAAGCAAGAACGCGCCGCCCCTGGTCGCTTCGGCGAAAATCTACGCCCATACTTCGCAGCATTGCACCAGATTGGCTATGACAAACGCATCTCGATTGAGTGCAACTGGCGCGATTTCGCTACCGAGGTTGCACCAGCAATAGCAACGTTGCGTGAACAGTGGCAAACAAGTATAGGCACATCGACACAGCATGGAGATAAACAATGAACGCTCCCGTAGAAGAGACTTCCCCTGCATTGCGACGCATTCTTCAAGAAGATGCTATCGGGCAACTGCGACGACGCGATGGAGAGATGGCACACCTTGGCAGCGAAGACGGCGCACTCAAGCTTGATTGGGTTGAGGGTGTGGATCGTTTACTGCAAGACTCGCAGTTACTTGAACAGGTCGAGTCTGAGGCTATCAGCCTGTGGAATACAGGCATTCGGCATATTATCTGGTCGGGTATGGGTGGTTCCGTTATCACAGTGCGCGTCCTTGCCGACATGGGTTTCTGCGATGGATACAACGGCACTCACATTGCTATCTACCCGCTCGATAGTACCGATCCTGCCGCCCTCAATAGCATTGTTCGTCAGATTGCCAACGCAAAGAAGATGGAGATACCACAGACTATAGACCATACATTCCTGAGTACCCTGCTACAGGACGTGATGATGATTGGCGTCTCGATGGGCATGACCTCAGAGGAGCCGATGACGCATCTCGAATGGTTTACCGCCTGTCTCGAACAAGCGCACCTGCCACTCGATACGCATCTCATGGTAATGACGCTCCCCGGCTCCTACCTCGACAAGTTCGCACAACAACACTCCATTCCGAGTCGTCCACTACAGCCCGACGGCGGCACAGGCACAGGTGGACGTATGAGCGCACCAGCCACTCGCGTCTTTCTCCTGCCAGCAGCCATCTACCTGACACGTGCATTTCAAGCACCCGGACACTTACGTACCGTCCTCGCTCAATCGTGGCAACAGTACAATCTTGACCTCGCCACTCAGAATCCCGCACAACATCCCTTCGTACAACTTGCTGCAAGATTGAGCGATAGCAGTGTCGAGGGAAGCTCACGCTTGCTCCTGGATTTTTCGGACGAATGGCAAGCACTCCCACAATGGATAGAGCAATTAATGGAAGAGAGCCTGGGCAAAGGTGGCAAAGGCATCGTCGTTTTCAATCAGCAGTCGCTCAACACTCATGCACCAACCTATCACAATAATGGGTTGCTTTCTGTCCATGTCATTGCACATGAAGAGCAACATAGCTTTTCTTACACCGTCGTTCAGCCGTATATGAATAGTAGTAATGGACAAGAGCGTTTAGCAGCAGTGGCGACACAGTTTCTCAACTGGCAACTGTGTATGGCTCTCTACGGCTACCTGCAAGACATCCAGTTCGCGGGTCAACCAGCCGTCGAGAACTACAAAGCTCGCGCTCGCGCCCTTCGCACAGCATCGGATCCGCTTGTCATCACCAGTCAGTGGCCTGATGTCGTCAAGCAAGATGGATTGACGCTACTAACTCCATCAGGCACAACGTTGTACGAGACAGCAGCCGAGACGTTCACTCATGCGCTACAAGCCATCATCAAAGCCCTGGGAACGTTGGATTATCTGGACATCACGTTCAACGGCCTCATTTCGCACGATGTATCGTCTCTTATGCATATCTATCAACGTGATACAGGTAACGTCAACCTCGGCTTACCAGTAAAAGTGAGACGTGCGCCAGCCGCGTACCATTCTACAGAACAAAGCGAAATGGATGGGCCAGCGCGTCTCGTCAGTTTGCGGTTACTCGCGGCACAACACGAACCGAGCTTGCTCGGAGACTACACTGACATGTTCTTACGCGCACAAGCAATTTCGACATGGCAAGCCATGCTTGACGTGCATCGTGCCTGTTTCCTGCTCGTATATGATAACGAAGAGCAACTGCATCATTTTTTTGATGGCGTCACAAATCGGTCTGGTATTTTAGAAAGAGAGTAATACATGGCAAAGACATTACGTTTTGGCATCATCGGGGGCGGTGTCATTGGTCCCACACATGCAGAAGCAATTGCAGCACAGCCTGACGCAACACTGGTCGCAGTAGCCGATATCATTCCTGGCAAGGCAAAAGAGCTGACTGACAGGTACGGTGGGACACCTTATGATGATGTACAGGCTATGCTCGATAACGGGCAACTGGATGTCGTCACTATCTGCACTCCAAGCGGCCTGCATGGAACACTTGCATGTCAGGCGATGCGCTCAGGACGACATGTCATCGTCGAGAAGCCAATGGAGATTACGCACGAGGCCATTCAAGAGATGTTACGTACACAACAGGAGCAACACGTAAAGCTGGCAGTTATCAGTCAGCATCGCTTCGACCCGGCGACCATGCAGGTGAAGAAGATGGTAGACGAGCGAGTGTTTGGTCGGGTCGTGCTTGGCAATGCGGTTGTCCCCTGGTGGCGTTCACAGGCGTACTATGATAGTGGGGCATGGCGCGGCACATGGGAATTGGATGGTGGTGGCGTCCTGATGAATCAGGGCATACACACCGTTGATTTGCTTCAATGGCTCATGGGGTCTGTGAAAAGTCTCTATGCCTACACGGATACACTGGTGCATCGTATGCAGACCGAGGACGTTGCTGTAGCAACTTTACGTTTCGCCAATGGCGCACTCGGCACTATCGTCGCAACAACAGGAGCGTATCCTGGACTTGCAACACGCATTGAGATACTTGGCGACAAAGGCTCCGCCGTTATCGAAGACGACAAATTGAGCCATCTGCACCTTGCACGTGATGAACAGGAAGCTGTGGGACCATACGGCGGCGGTGCGAAAACACAAACAGCCTCTCATCCTGGTACTGCACAGTCAACCACCGCAAGCAATCCCGGTGCGGTCAATGCACAGAGTCACATTGTACAATTTGCCGACATGATACGTGCTATTCATGAAGATGGAACACCGCTCGTTGATGGAAATGCAGCACGTATTCCCGTCGAAATTATTCTTGGTATCTACGAGTCGGCACGCACAGGAAAAGAGGTAACGTTCTCATGATTCGCCTTTCGGCATTCGCAGACGAAATATCTGCCGATTTACAGGAACAAATCGAGGTACTACATAGCGAACACATTCATTTTCTCGACCTTCGTAGTGTCTGGGGCATCAATGTCCTGGACCTCGACGACCTTCAATTGCAACGCATCAAGCAAGAACTCGATGCGGCAGGTATTGGTGTTGCTGCGATTGGCTCCCCCATCGGAAAAGTTCCCGTCGATAGCCCTAATAACGTGCTTATGAGCCGTTTTGCACGTGCCATGCAGGTTGCAAAGTTCATGCAAACGCCCTATATTCGTATCTTCTCATTCTATCCGCATGATAGTGGCCTCGCGGAACTGATTCCAGCTGCGCGACGTAACGAGGTGATGGAACATTTGCAATCCATGCTCACACTCGCGGAACAAGAAAACATCATCTTGTTGCACGAAAACGAGAAAGATATCTACGGCGATACCATTGCGCGTTGCGTCGATATCCTACGCACACTCAATGACGATCATCTACAGGCGGCCTTCGATCCCGCAAATTTCATTCAGTGTGGTGAGCCACCTTATCCAGAAGCATACCAAGCTCTCAAGCCCTGGATACGTTATGTCCATGTGAAAGATGCGCTACAAGATGGTCAGGTTGTCGTCGCCGGAGAAGGAATTGCACATTGGCCCGATTTGCTCCGTCAACTTCGACGTGATGGCTATGACGGCTTCCTTTCGCTAGAACCACACCTTGCTGCATCCGGGCGTTTTCAGGGATTTAGCGGCCCTGCCCTTTTCAAACAAGCATCGCAGGCATTACAACATATGCTTCAAGAGATACAATGGCCTTATGAGTAATATCACAGCAACACAGTATGTAACACTTTATTCGACGCGACAAAACACTGCTTTCAGATAGGCAATCTCTGGCATGGCAAGCGGAATAGGATGATCAACACCATACGTATACGACTCTAGCACCTGTACAGAGCGATGCAGCTTCTGTGAACTCAAAGAAACCGCGCCCAACAAGTCATCCATACCAACAACGCCCGAACAAGAACAGGTGAGCAGAATACCAGTCGGTCTCAGTACCTGCATACCAAGCGTATTCAAGCGTCGATAGGCTTTAAGCGCATTTGTACGCGCATCCCTTGTCTTCGCAAATGCAGGTGGGTCGAGAACAACAACATCGAAGCGTTCATCCGTATTAGCTATCGACTCAAGGTACTCGAAGACATCCGCAACGAGAAATTCATGTTGCTCAGGGTCGAGTCCATTGAGCGAGAAGTTTTGATAAGCCATTTCCATTGCAGGTTGTGAGATATCCACGCTGGTCACATGCGTATCGTTGTCGGTAAGTGCGGCATAAACTGAAAAGCCACCCGTATAACTAAAACAATTTAGCACACGCTTATGATGCACATATTTTCGTAGAGCCTCGCGCTTATCACGCTGGTCAAGGAAAAATCCCGTCTTTTGTCCTTCCCATGGATCGACAAAGAACTGCACACCATTTTCCTTTGCGATAACCTGTCTCGGCACATCGCCAGCAACGGTATAAGCGTTCTCTTCTACCGCCAATCCTTCACGCTTGCGCGACTGGCTCTCGTTCCGCATCAACACACCACGCACCCCCGTTTCCTGCATCAATGCCTCGATGAGCAACGGGCGTAGCCGTTCCATCCCCTTCGTATGAATTTGCATCACAAGGATTTCAGCGAAACGGTCAACAATAAGCCCTGGCAAGCCATCACCCTCTGAATTGATAAGGCGATACGCATTCGTCTCATCCATATCAAAAACAGTACGCAATGCAACAGCCTGTCGAATGCGTCGTCGCACAAAATCGGCATCTATCGCCTCATCCTGGTCGCGTGTCAGAATACGAATAGCAATATCTGTCTGTGGATTATAGTAGCCACGGGCCACAAACGAGCCCGTTGACGACTTCACATCGACGAGTCCACCCGGCTCAATCCAATGAGGAGCTTGCTGTAACGCCCCGGAGAATATCCATAGATGTCCACCAGCAAGGCTCTCTTCCTTGTGCGGTTTCAGACTAGCTGTCGGGTAATGTACAGTCACAATAGGTCTATCCTTCGTTACTATCTTCTTTATTTTATCAAGTTCATTCATGGATAACCAGAGCGTAATACATGAAGGCCCCACTGCTCGGCTATAGGAAATCTCGATTCTATCAGGCATCACTATTGTAACATAGCACGTATAGAAGTCCTCAGAATCTTCCTCAGAGGACTTCTTTTTTTGATATAATTTTCGTATTTCAGAAGCTGTGACTAGCGTAAGATGCCACTGAATTGCTCGTTATTTGCTCCGGCCAGTGCCAGTACCGCTGGTGCTCCTGCCGCCAACTCCGAGGCAATCTTGCCCTCTGCATCGACCAGCACCGCCATCGGAGTACCTGTCGCTCCAAAGAGGCTGCCCACACTCATGCCAGCCTGGTCTAGCAACACTTGTGAGCGCAATCCCATAGCCTGGTTTGACTCTACACTATCAGTCGAGATGACCAGCAACCGGGGGGCATCAGGAGAGACTTTCATCTCCCATGCTTTGAGGTCTGCAAGCATACGCTGACAGAAGCCGCAACTGGGTCGCCAGAAGAGCAGTAGCACCTTTTCTCCTCGGAAGTCCGAGAGGCTAACAGTCTGTTCGGTGAGATTGGGCAGGTGGAAGTCTGGGGCAAGCTCTCCCTTCCTGGGACCATCAGGTGGTCGTGGGACAGCAGCCCTCCCATTGTCCTGAGTAGCCATAGGGAGTGAGGCGAGAACTGCTGAGGAGAGAGCCTGGTTCAGCAATTCTCGAATGGCATCGGCTCCCTGAGCTAGCGGGCTGCCTATGGTTCCATCACGCCGGATGAGAACAGCAGCAGGAGTGCCAGAGACTTGATAGGCTATGGCAACCTCCCGCTCGTGTTGTAGGAACACATGAGTTAGATCATGCTCACTGACCTTTGAGCGATTGGCTTCCACCGTTCCCCGACTGATGAGAGCCACCACTACCTTGTTCGGGTGTTCTCGTTGCCAGCGTCCAATCTCTGGAAGTAGCGCGTTACATGGACCACAGCCAGGGTCGGAGAACACCAACATTATCGGTTTGCCCAGCGCACGTAAGGCTGGCAGCGAGATTATGTCACTAGCCAGAGTGGGAAGCGTAAAACTGGGGGCCACGCTGCCGACAGGGAGGCCAACCGTTCCAGGTGCCGACTGTGGCATCGCTATACCCCCGACTTCTGTGGGTCGAACTTCCAGTGCCTCGATTCGCAGTAGCAAGCGACCTTGTTGACTCATCACTTGAAATAAGAGCCAGCCTGCTCCGATAAGCAACGCCACCAGCACCACACCCACAACTACTTCGATACGCTGTTTCAGCGTGAGAGGAGCCAGCCAATCCAGAACACCTACCTGGAGCATACTCCGACCCTGTATCAGGATGACGGCAGCTACGGCGGCCAGCATCAGGTTACGGATGAGCGTGGACCAGCCTGCGGGAGCTGAGTGCAACTGCCCGAAACAGTGGCACTCCGGTTGCCGTCCTTGTACCAGGTTGTAAGCGATGCCCACAACAAATAGCAGCAGCAATGCCAGGGCTGCAACGGCTCCCGACCATACAGTGGCAGGGAGTATCAAGGCCAGCGCCACCGTCAGCTCGCTTAGAGGAAGTAATACGCCAGAGGGTCGGGCGAATCTGTCAGGAACCCCAAAATCGCGCAATGCCTGCTGTGACCCTTTGAGGTCGATCAGCTTGGCAACTCCAGCGACCAGAAACACGAGTACCAGCAACAGGCGTGCCAGCATCACAATACTACTCATACTATCCTCTCTTTCCTATATGCGCCCGGCTAACTCTGCATTCGTCTGAGTAACCACTTGAGCCTTGCCCTGAGACGATGGGCCAGTACCGAGGTCTGCCAGTGCTTGCTCTGAAACGGCCTGTACGCGCTCTTGTGAGAGTGACTGGGCGAAATGTGCCAGCACCGGAGCGAGGTCAAGTCCCAGGTCCGCATGACCAAGTACATAATTACGCAATTTGTCCTCAACCGTTAAGGGATACTTCACCCCGGCGGGTCTGCCGAAGCGATGCATCCAGCGCAACCAGGGCAGACACAAGCAGCGTCCTCCCACCTGCCGAACCTTCTCATGAATGTAGCCTTCTTCGCCCCCAAAACCGCGAAATTGTGGATGAAAGCCAGGCCAGACAGCTTTGCGACAACTGAAAACGCCGAGTCCTTGCATGGGAATCTCGAACGGTTCGCCCTCGGCATCCTCTCCACGTGAGTCGGTTGCCCAGATGCCCCACATCTGCTCCCTCCATACTGGTGCGAAATGGGTGGAGACACGGCGGCCATCGTCGTAGAGCAGTGGACCTTGTAGCAAGTCCTGGCAGTCGGGATGCTCCCGATAAAACTGTTTGAGCCGGGCGATGGCTCCAGGAGCAAACAAGACATGGCTATCGCAACAGAGTACCGCTTTGCCACGAGCGTGACGAAAGACCAGTTCTCGTGGAGCGGCGGTTCCCACCACCTCCGTCGCCCGGATGTAGCGTCCATGAAGCCACTCTTCGACCAGTTGTCTGGTGTATTCACAGCCATAGTTATCGATCACCAGTAGTTCTGTATTGTCCAGGTCTTGATAGAGGCGCAGTGCCTGTAAGGTAAAGTAAACCCCGTCAAAGTCATGATAGGTAGCCATTCCAATCGTCAGTTCAATATCTCCTTCCTCTTCCGTGATTGTCACTGGTTTACGATGCTGGGACGCAGACTGCGTGTTGGAAACATGGGAAGCAACGAGTGGAGTAGCCGGGGCGACAATCGGCAAATTGGCAAGTGAGGACGAACCCGTCCTGCCATCTGTCGGAGCGTCCTGAGAAACGCTGTTGTCAGAAGAAAGCCTTGCCTCTAGCCCCTCTAGCCGCAACAGGAGCCGACCTTGCTGGCACAAAATCTGAAAGAGAAGCCAACTCCCCCCCACAAGCAGCCCACCTACAACTGCGCCAAGCAGTAGGGCAATGAGTTCTGTGAGGGCAGGCATAGCAGACCAGCCAGGAACAGATATCTCTATCAGCTGAATACGCACATCGGGCGTCAAAGCCAGAATGCATGTCCTCGGAAACAGATAAACCAGCAACGGTGAAAGTACCATCGAACTACGGCAGGGAGACCCCAGCTTTAGCTACAGGGAGGATTTACTGCATGTGCGGTACCCCTGCCTCCTCCTTTCTCAACATGTGTCATTTTCTGGTAGATAGTCTCTTTTTTTTGCAGAGCTAGAACCTTTATCGTATAACTGAACCCTGCGCCAGAACAGACGAGTAGTCCCAAGACCGCACGTAGTGTACTCACTGCCATACGTATCCTCTGATCGGCGAGGGGTTCATTCTAAACAGCCAGGTTCTCGCCGCAGTTCCTTTAGACGGTACACACCGCAGCACAAATCGCGCCCTGAGTACAACAAGGATCGCTGACACAATAGGTCCCAATCCCCATGTTGATACAGTCCTGAGACGAGTTACAAAAGGCGCATGTCCCTCCAGAAGAACAGAAAATCGTCCCTTCAACACTCTGTAAGCAGTAGCAAGAGCCATTAGAACCGCAGTTTTTTACATTATCACAGGCAGGATACGGACTTGAGCAGATAGCTGGCGATACGGTCGTTGTGGTTGTGGTCGTCGGAGCAGGTGTCGTGGTTGTGGTCGTCGTGGGAGCGGACGTAGTAGTCGTGGTCGTTGTGGTTGTGGGTGCTGGTGAACACGTCTGAGTAGCCGGGTCGCAGTACCCACTACAGCAGACGGTTTTCGCGTTACAGTGCTTCCCATCTGATATACACCCTGGTTTGGCAAAGACCTTCTCCATCCCACTCAGAGCGAGCAGCCCGGCAGTGGCAGTCCCTATGAGCGTTCTGAGAGCCTGACGCCGTGAGGTCGAACTCGCCAGGGCTTTGGTAAAGTCATCAAAGTGATTCGAGTTCATTATCCTTTCTTCCTTCCTTTCCAGTAAATAGCCGATGTCTTCGCACCAACTGTACGTGAGAAGCTGATGAAAATGAGAAACCATGACAAGGATTCCTTTTTTCAGCATACCTGATTTCTGTCTTGTCGTGGAAGTGAGTCCTGTCCTGTTCTGGAGCTTTTTTATGGGACATATTGTCCCAAAGAATGAGGACAATAATCAGGACGATCCTCTCCTGAAATCTGGACTTGCTGCTGGCATACTGGAAACAGGTTCTTCACCTGACTCACTCGCATTTATGCGGAAGAAACAACAAGAGAAAGGAAACACAACATGTCAACACGTCTGCTCCGTCTCAGTGGTTGGTTCCTCCTGTTAGGGGGACTGCTCATAGCAGTGACAAACTTCCACTTGCCCATATCGCCGATAGCTACCGCGCTTATCAACCTTCTGGGAGGTGTCCTCCTACTGCTAGGCTTGCCAGCTTTGTATGCACGACAGGCCACGCAGGTGAAAGGGATTGGACTCGTTGGGATCATCATCATCTGGCTCGACACCCTGATCTTTCCGGTCTTGCAAGGCGGTATCGGTGGCCTGATGCCTGCACTCACGCCTCCTGGCTTCCTGTACATCATCGGACCCCTGACGATCATCGGCACGCTGCTCTTTGGCATCATGACCATTCGAGCCAGCGTCTTTCCACGTTGGCTCGGTCTCTGCCTCTTCGTGGGCTATATTCTTGGCGTCATCGGCTTCATCTTCTTTGACAAAAGTGCGCCCTTCATTGGAGTGCTTGGCGTGGTACTGTACTGGCTCAGTCTCTCCGCCTTTGGCGTGGTGCTCTTCTCGCATCCAGCTTCGCTCCCGGAAAGGCCAACACATCCAGCTTCGATGAGCCAGGCACTGCCCACCGAACGGTGAACAAAAGCCTTTCATGCGCTCTCGTTTCCGCTCCAGTGTGTGCTATACTACAGGTTAACGTTCTCACACACCGGAGTGTGGGAGCGCAAAGAAAACAGGTGCGCTATGCAGTCAGAACAGCAGAGATACAGGCATCAGAACATCCTTACTAGAGGCTCTATCGGGTTGATAGGAGCCCGTGCGCTGTGGGTACTACTCAGCGCGTGCTTTCTTATACTCTCGTTCACAAGCCTACCGTCAGCCTACATTCACCTGCAAACTCCCTGCCTCAACGCGGCCTGTGATGTTGGACAAATCACGTTTGGCAACGTCATCGCATTGCATCGCCTGAACCTTCCCGTTCCCGTGTATACACTCTATCCTCTGCTCGCTTCTCTACTGACGGGTGGCATCCTGTTTCTGGTTAGCCTCGTGATCTTCTGGCGCAGATCTGATCAGTGGTTCCCGTTTTTTGTCTCGCTCTGGCTACTACTGTGTGCAACCGTTGCTGGCGTCGGTCCCACTTCCCCACTCCTTCCCATTCAGGTCATGCGTGCAGTAGCCAATGGTGCAACCATGCTCGTGTTTTGCGGTCTTGGCATCTTCTGCGCCATGTTCCCCAATGGGAGGCTTGCCCCTCGCTGGTCAGGTTGCATTCCACTTCTCTGGGGTGTACAGCTCCTCGCCTTTTTCGCACCGGGATCACTCAACATCACCCGCTGGCCTGGACCACTCTTTCCCCTGGCAGTGCTACTGGTGTTTGCCAGTACCTTCGCCTTGCAAATCTATCGCTATGTCCGGCTGTATGATGCTGTAGAGCGACAGCAGGCCAAATGGCTCGTCTATGGACTTGCCATCGCTCTGCTCTATCTAGTCTGCGTCATCGTGCTTTCGTCCCTGCTCCCAGCAGATTCGCCGATGCTGCTCGCGCTGCTTCCCGTGCCACTGGTGCTTATCCTCTGTCTTGGGCTTGCAGTCGGAGCTGCCATCGTCCGCTATCGCCTGTGGGACATCGACCTCATCATTCAACGCACGCTCGTCTATGTGGTGCTTTCCGCCGGAGTGGTTGGTCTGTATGTTCTGATCGTCGGGTATATCGGTGCGTTGTTCCAGACCCCGAATAATGCGCTGATTTCGCTCCTCGCTACGGCTCTGGTCGCCCTCGTCTTTCAGCCCTTGCGGAGTCTGCTGCAAGGGGCTGCCAATCGGCTGCTCTATGGAGAGCGTGATGCTCCCTATCAGATGCTGGCCCACCTTGATCAGCACCTGGCCCTGGCACGGCCAGCCGAAGAGGTTTTGCCTACACTCGTCAAGACCATTGCCACCGCCCTCAAGTTGCCCTATGTCGCCATTGCGCTTCTGTCAGGCGATGCTGCTTCCTCCGCAGAGGAACGTGTGGTAGCAAGGCACGGTCAGCCCTCCCCTCATGCCCCAACGGAGCATCTGCCGCTGGTCTATCAGGGGGAAACCGTTGGTCAACTCGTGTTCACCTCTCGTGCGGGAGAAGCGCAGTTAACAAGTGCAGACCGACGTATCCTGGAAGACCTGGCACGCCATGCCGGGGTAATTGCCCATGCCGTTCGTCTCACCGCCGACCTGCGTCGCTCCCGCGAGCGACTGGTGATGACGCGGGAAGAAGAGCGGAGACGCTTGCGACGCGATCTGCACGACGGATTGGGTCCGATGATGGCAAGCCTGACATTAACCCTCGCGGCTACACGTGAATATC